>NZ_JBZAYZ010000009.1:0-139467 GCF_058242705.1 Clostridium pabulibutyricum | reverse complement strand
AACTGAAACATCTAAGTACCCGGAGGAAGAGAAAGAAAAATCGATTTTCTAAGTAGCGGCGAGCGAAAGGGAAAGAGCCCAAACCAGGAACTTGTTCCTGGGGTTCGGGCGGACATAACCGGATAATAGGAAAGTTGAAGAGAGCTGGAAGGCTCCGCCAAAGAAGGTAAAAGCCCTGTAGGCGAAAGCCGAAAAATCCGAGTCCGTACCAGAGTACCACGAGACACGAGAAACCTTGTGGGAATGAGGGAGGACCACCTCCTAAGGCTAAATACTACCTGGTGACCGATAGTGAAGCAGTACCGTGAGGGAAAGGTGAAAAGAACCCCGGAAGGGGAGTGAAATAGAACCTGAAACCGTGTGTCCACAACCGATCGAAGCACTTTAACGTGCGACGATGTGCTTTTTGTAGAACGAGCCAGCGAGTTACGGTATGCAGCAAGGTTAAGCACTTAAGGTGCGGAGCCGGAGGGAAACCGAGTCTTAATAGGGCGGGAAGTTGCATGCTGTAGACCCGAAACCGAGTGACCTATCCATGGCCAGGTTGAAGCGGAAGTAAAATTCCGTGGAGGACCGAACCACGTTGGTGTTGAAAAACCATGGGATGAGCTGTGGATAGCGGAGAAATTCCAATCGAACTCGGAGATAGCTGGTTCTCCTCGAAATAGCTTTAGGGCTAGCGTCGTGAATGAGTAGTGGAGGTAGAGCACTGAATGGGATAGGGGCTGACAACAGTTACCGAACCCTATCAAACTCCGAATGCCATATACTTGAATCACGGCAGTCAGACTGCGAATGATAAGGTCCGTAGTCAAAAGGGAAACAGCCCAGATCATCAGCTAAGGTCCCAAAGTGTAAGTTAAGTGGAAAAGGATGTGGGATTTCTAAGACAACTAGGATGTTGGCTCAGAAGCAGCCACTCATTTAAAGAGTGCGTAACAGCTCACTAGTCAAGAGGTCCTGCGCCGAAAATGTCCGGGGCTAAAACTTACCACCGAAGCTATGGACCCGAAAGGGTGGTAGAGGAGCATCCTGTACGGATTGAAGCAGCACCGGAAGGAGTTGTGGACTGTACAGGAGAGAGTATGCTGGCATAAGTAGCGAGAAATAAGTGAGAATCTTATTGGTCGAAGACCTAAGGTTTCCTGGGGAAGGTTCGTCCGCCCAGGGTTAGTCGGGACCTAAGCCGAGGCCGAAAGGCGTAGGCGATGGACAATCGGTTGATATTCCGATACCGCAGTCATGCGTTTGACAGATGGGATGACGCAGAAGGATAGGATGTGCACACTGTTGGATGTGTGTCTAAGCACTGAGGCAGGTAGAGCTGGAAAATCCGCTCTATCAATGCTGGGGTGTTACAGGGATCCAATTTTGGAGAAGTATCCGATTTCACGCTGCCAAGAAAAGTCTCTATGGAGCAGGGCTGCGCCCGTACCGCAAACCGACACAGGTAGGTGAGGAGAGAATCCTAAGACCATCGGAAGAATTGTTGTTAAGGAACTAGGCAAATTAACTCCGTAACTTAGGGATAAGGAGTGCCCCGAAAGGGGCCGCAGAGAATAGGCTCAAGCAACTGTTTATCAAAAACACAGGTCTCTGCTAAAGCGAAAGCTGAAGTATAGGGGCTGACGCCTGCCCGGTGCTGGAAGGTTAAGGGGAATACTAAGCCGCAAGGCGAAGGTATGAACTTAAGCCCCAGTAAACGGCGGCCGTAACTATAACGGTCCTAAGGTAGCGAAATTCCTTGTCGGGTAAGTTCCGACCCGCACGAATGGCGTAATGATTTGAGCACTGTCTCGACAACAAATCCGGCGAAATTGTAGTGCAAGTGAAGATGCTTGCTACCCGCGATTGGACGGAAAGACCCCGTAGAGCTTTACTGCAGTTTAGCATTGAGTTTCGGTATTGTCTGTACAGGATAGGTGGGAGGCATGGAAACCAGGGCGCTAGCCTTGGCGGAGCCATCCTTGGGATACCACCCTGACAGTACTGGAATTCTAACCGGCGGCCATCACCTGGTCACGGGACATTGTTAGGCAGGCAGTTTGACTGGGGCGGTCGCCTCCAAAAGAGTAACGGAGGCGCCCAAAGGTTCCCTCAGAAGGGTCGGAAATCCTTCGAAGAGCGCAAAGGCATAAGGGAGCCTGACTGCGACACATACAGGTGGAGCAGGGACGAAAGTCGGGCTTAGTGATCCGGTGGTACCTCGTGGGAGGGCCATCGCTCAACGGATAAAAGCTACCTCGGGGATAACAGGCTGATCTCCCCCAAGAGTCCACATCGACGGGGAGGTTTGGCACCTCGATGTCGGCTCGTCGCATCCTGGGGCTGAAGTAGGTCCCAAGGGTTGGGCTGTTCGCCCATTAAAGCGGCACGCGAGCTGGGTTCAGAACGTCGTGAGACAGTTCGGTCCCTATCCGTCGCGGGCGCAGGAAATTTGAGAGGAGCTGTCCTTAGTACGAGAGGACCGGGATGGACTGACCTCTGGTGCACCAGTTGCTCCGCCAGGAGCACAGCTGGGTAGCTATGTCGGGAAGGGATAAACGCTGAAAGCATCTAAGTGTGAAGCCCACCTCAAGATTAGATTTCCCACAGCGTAAGCTGGTAAGACCCCTTGAAGAACACGAGGTTGATAGGTCAGAGGTGTAAGCATGGTGACATGTTAAGCTGACTGATACTAATAGGTCGAGGGCTTGACCAAATAAATTATGATACTGCTGTGCAATTTTCAGGGAATAGAATGATCCCTTGAAAACTACATAATCTGGCGGCAATGACGTGAAGGCAACACCCTTTCCCATTCCGAACAGGCAGGTTAAGCTTCATAGTGCCGAAAGTACTGCAGGGGAGGCCTTGTGGGAGGATAGGTAACCGCCAGGTAAGGTTAAAGGTAGATAATATAAAATTATCTACCTTTTTATTTTACAGTATACTTTTTAAAACTTTACCTATGCTGTCGTGTATTATAATATCTGCTCTATTATCGTATTGAGTTGAAGACTTGTTTATAAGAGCGAGATGTTTGCCTTTGAAATAATCTATAAGTCCGGCTGCCGGATATACAACAAGAGAAGTTCCTCCAACAATCAATAAATCCGCATTTTTAATGTAGTTTACAGACTTGTTGATTACGTCCATATTAAGCCCTTCTTCGTATAACACTACATCAGGTTTTACAATGCCTCCGCACTTGTCACACTTTGGTATGCCCTTGCTGTTCAGTATATAATCAAGATCAAATGACTTATGGCACTTTGTACAATAATTTCTGTGGATTGATCCATGAAGTTCAAGTACATTTTTAGATCCAGCCATTTGGTGCAGGCCATCTATATTTTGAGTCACGATGGCTTTCAGTTTTCCGCGCTTTTCAAGTTCAGAAAGAGCATGATGGGCGTCATTCGGTTTTGCATTTTTATATATCATCTTTGCTTTGTAAAAGTCAAAAAAATCTTCTGTGTGAGATGCAAAGAAGCTGTGGCTAAGCATTACTTCAGGCGGATAGGAAAAATTATCCTTTGTTTTATATAAGCCTGTTTCCGACCTGAAGTCAGGTATGTTTGATTCTGTTGAAACGCCGGCACCGCCAAAAAATACTATATTGTTACTTGCGTCTGTAATGGATTTTAAATTTTCATATGACATAAAAACACCTCTTTAATTAATTATTACAGCATAATGACTATTTTACCATTGGTTCAAGTATATTTACAGTGCTATTTGGACAGTCTATTTCTACTTGTGTACCAATTGGAATGGTTAGTCTTGGATATGAATGGCCACATTGAAAATTTACAATAGTAGGTTTTCCGAGGCTTATTATTCTATCATTTAGTACTTCTTCGAGGGTTAGACTTCTCTCGTAGTTTGGAAGGCTGCAACTTGTAAAATGGCCAAGTATTATGCCGTTGCATTCCTCAAGTTTTCCACATAGTGCCATTTGGGTAAGCATTTTATCTATTTTGTATGGTTCTTCGTTGACATCTTCGAGAAACAGTATTTTATCTTTTGTGTCAATTTCATAGGGGGTGCCTATAGTACCTGAGATCAGCGACAGGTTTCCGCCTACAAGAGTTCCTTTCGCACGGTTGCCATTGAAGTATGATGAATCTGAAAAATAACCTTTGAATTTTGGATTCGGAGGAGTGTTTTTTATTTTTAGGGGATTGTATCCTGAAGTCAATATTCTCAGAAAATTTTCAATGGTTACTTTGTCGTTTAGATTTGAATTGCACATAGGAGCATGGAATGTTGTTATGTTGCATTTTAAATATATAGTATTCAATAATGCAGTTATATCACTAAAACCCGCAAATATTTTTGGATTTTGCTTTATTAGGTTAAAATTTATAAAAGGCAGAATTCGCATGGTGCCGTATCCACCTCGAGTACATAATATCATGTCCACAGTTTTGTCGCAGAACATGTCCATTAAATCGTATGCACGGTCTTTGTCTTTTCCTGCAAGGTAACCCCACTTGTCATATATGTGTCTGCCCTTTTTTATATTGAAGCCAAGCTTTTTTAAAATAGTTGTGCTTTCATAAATATCTTCTTTTTTTATAGGACCAGCTGGAGATATAAGACCTATTGTATCTCCCTTTTGAAGTCTTTTTCCTAGCAAAATAATCACCAACCTTAAAATAAATCTTTTTTCTTGAGAAATATAATGGAAATTACGCATATGATGGCAGTAATTGCATATATTATCCAGAAACCATTTAGATTTTTGGCAAATGGAATTCCAAGTACATTCATTCCAAAAGATCCAAATATTATATTGGGAATTGATAAAACTATTGTTATGGAGGCCAAAAGCTTCATTACAATGTTTAGGTTATTTGATATAACGGAACCAAAAGCATCCATTGTACCTGTAAGTATGTTGTTGTATATGTTTGTCATTTCTATTGCCTGTTTATTTTCAATTATTACATCTTCAAGTATGTCTTGATCTTCCGGGTATTTTTTTAGAAGTTCAAGCTTAAGCATTTTTTCCAAGGTTATTTCATTTGCTTTAAGTGATGTAGAAAAATAGACAAGTGATTTTTCAAGAGAAAGCAGCTGTATGAATTCCTTGTTCCTCATGGACTTTTGTAATTTTTGTTCTATCATTACGCTCTTTTTATCTATTTGCCTAAGGTATAATAGATAATAGCTTGATATTCTATATAATATTTGAAGTATGAATCTGGAACGTTTAAAAGTGTAAAAGGATTTTACTTTTTTGTCTATAAAGTCTATTAATATTTTACTGTTTTTTAAGCATATAGTTATTATAGTGGATTCAGTATGAATTATACCCAGAGGATAGGAATCATACGTCAGGGAATTGTCTTCCATTTCAGTAAATGGTATATCCACTATAACGAGAAGAGTATTGTCTTCTATGTCTATACGAGATGTTTCTTCTTCATCAAGTGCAGCCTTTAAAAACTCGATAGAAACGCCGGATTCTTTGGAGGTAAGTAACAAGTCCTCTTCAGAAGGAGCTACAATGTTTATCCAGCACCCATGTTCTATTGTATCCAAAGCTTTAAGAGTACCTGATTCATCTGTGGTTTTATAAATTGAAATCATGTAATCTCCTCCTATGAATGATATTCAAAGTCTAATTTGTCATAATTATATTATAGCCTATGTGATGTATTTGTGAATACGACATTATATAATTATTATGTTATATGCTCATATTTGAAAAGATGATGGAAATATTATTAAAATAGAAAGTAACCCTATGGATTAAATGTTATTGTACTTTATAGAAAATGCAGTAAAGTTGAATAATTATCTATGTTGGAGTCAATAATTCTAATAAAGCAATTTAAGAATTAATTATTAGGGGGATAATATGAACAAAATACATTGTATTATATGTGGAAAAGTGTTAAGTGATGGTATAATGATATATAATAGAGGAATGTGTAAATGCTGCGAACAAAAGCTTATGAACATGGATGTCAATACGGATTTTTATAAATATTATGCAAGGTGTCTTAGAAAATCAATAGTGCCTTTAATAATAAGAGGAGAGGAATTAAGTTGTCAGAATTACCGCTTTTAGAAGGGGTTTTAAATTATATCAAAGAGAATAATATATCGTTTTGCATGCCCGGACATAAAAATGGCAGGGGATTTTTAAAATATGCGATTGGAAAAAAATTTTTAAACAATATAGGAAAGTTTGATATAACTGAAGTAGATGGAGTTGACAATTTACATGATCAGCATGGAATAATACTTGAAGCAAGCAAAAAACTCTCAAATTTTTATCATAGCAGTAAGTCTTATTTTCTGGTAAATGGAAGTACTTCTGGAAATATGGTAATGATATTTGCAAGCTTGAACGAAGGAGACAAAGTTATTGTAGAGAGAAATTGCCACAAGTCTATAATGAATTCAATAATAATGAGAAAACTTGTACCTGTATATGTAGAAAATACATTCAATAAGAAATTAAGTGCTCCAAGTGGATTAAACCTGGAGCATTTTTTAAAGATTGTTGAACATAATCGGGATGCCAGGGCTGTAATAGTTACATATCCAAATTATTATGGGATTTGCAGTAATTTGGAGTTTATCGTAAACACGTGTAAAAAATATAATATGAAGGTGCTTGTAGATTCAGCACATGGAGCTCATTTTGGAGTTTCACCCTGTCTTCCCGAAAGTGCTGTTAAATTAGGAGCAGATATGGTGGTTACTAGTGCCCATAAGACTCTTCCAAGTTTTACACAGACAGCGTATCTTCATGTCAATAATGAAGAGGATATTGAAAGGGCGGATTTTTATTTTAATATATTTTTAAGTACAAGCCCTTCCTATCTGGCATTGTGTTCAATGGATTATGCGCGGTTTTATCTTGAGAAAAGTGGAAGGGAGGATTATGAAAGACTTGTTTCCCTAGCAGATACATATAGAAAGAAGATAAATTCTATAGAGGGCTTGAGAATAATGGATAAAGCTTTCATAGAAAATGTAGATGATGCATGGAATATTGATACTACGAGATATGTTTTGAATTTGGAGAGAGGATATAGAGCATCCAAGCTCAGCGAATATCTTAGAAAGAATGGAATACAGATAGAAATGAATGACGGAAAAAACCTTGTTATGATTTTGTCGCCCTTTAATTTCAGGGAGGATTTTGAAAAATTGTATCAGGTTTTAAAAGGATATCCTATGCACAGTAAAAATCAGGAAATTGTGAAGTATATGTATTGTAAAATACCTGAAATGAAGGTTGTGCCGTGGAAGGTTCTGCTTGAAAAACATGAGGTTATGGATTTGGATAAGGCTGTCGGAAAAATTTGTGCCAGCAGTATAGTACCATATCCACCGGGAGTACCTGTTATATATCCGGGAGAACTTATAGATTTGGATGTGGTTTCGGTATTGGAGTATTATATAAGTGTTGGAGTAGAGTTGATTGGTTTACATGATGGAAAAATCAAGGTATTGAGTTGTTATTAGTATTTGGGAGGAGATTTGTTGATGAATGGCAGGCTAATTGTAATAGAAAGTGGATCTGACGGAAGTGGAAAAGCTACACAGTCCAGATTATTGTTTGAAAGGCTTTTAAAGGATAATTATAAGGTTAAAAAGGTTGAATTCCCAAATTATAAAAGCGGGTCATCTGAAATTATAAAGATGTATTTAAATGGAAATTTTGGAAAGAACCCTGAAGATGTAAATGCATATGCGGCTTCAACGTTTTATGCAGTGGACCGCTTTGCATCTTACAAGATGGAATGGCAGCATTTTTACAGCCAGGGAGGTATTGTAATTGCGGATAGATATACTACATCGAATATGGTTCACCAGGCATCAAAAATAGACAATGTAGATGAAAGAGATAAATTTTTAGACTGGCTTTGCAATTTGGAATATGATTTGTATGGATTGCCTAAACCTGATTGTGTTTTGTTTTTAGATATGCCCCCCAAATATAGTGCAAAACTTATGGAAAAAAGATTGAATAAATTTACAGGAAAGAAAGAAAAGGATATTCATGAAAACAACTGTGAATATCTGATGAAATGTTACAAGAATTCCATATATATAGCTGAAAAATATGGATGGAACAGAGTAAAATGTATTGAGAATGGAAAGATTGCAAATGTAGAAAAGATTCATGACAACATATATAAAATGGTTCAAAAATACATAAAATAGTATCTTAAAACATTGAGTTTATGTTAGAATTACATTAACATAGTTTTGTAAAAATTTTCAGTGGATTTTTAACACCTTTATCAAGAAGGAGGTAATTTTTATGAAATTGATTATAGCTGTTGTTCAAGACGATGATTCAGATGATTTGATGGAAAAAATAACTTCAAGTGGATTTAGAGTTACCAAACTGGCTACTACCGGTGGATTTTTACGTGCAGGTAATACTACTTTGATTATAGGATTGGATGAAAAGGATGTTGATGGAGTTGTAAAAGATATAAAGGAAGTCTGCAAAAAAAGAGAACAGATAATACCGGCTTCATCTGGTTTGTCTGGCACTGCAGACGGTTATACACATTATCCTGTTCAGGTAGAAGTAGGTGGAGCAACCGTATTTGTAGTTGACGTGGATAAGTTTATAAGAATATAATCGGGAGGAATTTTCAATTGGATTTTGGTGAAATTATCGGACATGATAGAATGAAGTTTGAAATATCGAAGGCAATAGATATGAAAAGATTTTCCCATGCGCATATTATTGTGGGGGAGGATGGAATAGGAAAAAGTATTATTGCCCGAGAAATAGCAGATAATTTAGTTGAAAATAAAAACAAAGGTCAGCATGCGGATATTATAGAGTACAGGTTGAAAAAGAAAAAAAAATCCATAGGAATAGATGATATTAAAAATATCATAGAGGAAACGGTAAAAAAGCCGTATCAGGGAAACAGAAAAGTTATTATAGTATACAAGGCGGATTTGATTACCGAGGCCGCGCAGAATGCGTTTTTAAAAACTATAGAAGAACCTTTCCCGGGAGTATATATAATATTATTGTGTGAAAAACTTGATAGTATACTTGATACTATTCAATCAAGGTGTGAAGTTCATAAGTTAAGTAGGCTCAAGAACTCACAAATAATTGAGTTCCTGGATGAAAAATTCCCCGATATGCCTCAGGAGAAAAGAAAAGCAGTTGTTGCATTTAGCGACGGCATACCGGGAAGAGCGGAAAAATTTATACAGGACAGTTCGCTTGATGAAATTAGAAATACCATACTTGAGCTTTTAAGGGCTCTTAAAAATACTCAGGTGGACATTATATATGGATATTCTTCATTCCTGTTCAGACATCGTGAAGATTGGAGAGAAATTTTTACGTGTATTTTGTCATATATAAGAGATATATTTATTTACAAGGAAACTGGCAGCAAGGGAATGATTATAAATAGTGATAAATTTAATGATATAAAAATTCTTGGAGAGATATTTTCATTTAGTAAATTAAATTGTATTATAGATATTGTAAACAAAGCTGAAAAGAAACTTGAAAGAAATGTTAACCAAAGTTTGGTTTTTGATTCAATGCTGCTTAAAATGCAGGAGGTGTAAATTATAGATGGTAACGGTTATAGGAGTGCGTTTTAAAAGTGCAGGTAAAATATATTATTTTTCACCTGGAGATTTGAATATTGCAAAAAACAGTTATGTTGTGGTTGAAACATCAAGAGGTGTGGAGTTTGGAACCTGTGTAGTGGAAGCCAAAACAGTATCTGAAAGTGATGTAATACCTCCTTTGAAAAATGTACTTAGGGTTGCAACAAAGGAAGATGAGAACAAATATGATGAAAATAAGGTAAAAGAGAAAAAGGCATTTTCCATATGTGAAGACAAGATAGTGCAGCACAATTTAAAAATGAAACTCATAGATGTTGAATATACGTTTGACAACAATAAAGTTATATTTTATTTTACAGCAGACGGACGTGTAGATTTTAGAGAACTTGTAAAGGATCTGGCATCGATATTCAGGACGAGGATAGAGCTCAGACAGATAGGAGTCAGAGATGAAGCAAAAATGATAGGTGGTCTTGGACCATGTGGAAGAGCTATGTGTTGTTCCACCTTTCTGGGTGATTTTGCTCCTGTTTCAATAAAAATGGCAAAGGAGCAGAATTTATCTCTGAATCCAACAAAAATTTCCGGTATATGTGGAAGGCTTATGTGCTGTTTGAACTATGAGCAGGCAGCATATGAGGATATAAGAATACGTCTTCCTAAAGTAAGGTCCATCGTGTCAACTCCATATGGTAAAGGTGAAGTGCTTGACAATTCGGTGGTGCAGGAAAACGTAAAGGTGAAGATTAAAAATAAAGACGGGGAGGATGTTGCAAAGAACGTCTCTATAAAAGATATAAAATTGATTTCGGGGAGTTATGAAGGCAGTATAAGTGAAGACGAAATTGGAGCGGATGATCAGAAACATAAGATGAAAGATGTTGATATAATAAAGAAACTCTTTAAGGATAAATAGGGGGATTATTTAGCATGAAATCTATATTTAAAATTGCAAATATGAGTACTACTGAAGATATAAATAAAGTAAGGCATGCAATATCAATGAATGAGGGAGTAGTGGCATGTCAGATAAATTCTGAAAAGAAAGATATAAGTGTAGTATATGATGATTATTTTGTAACAGAAGAAAGACTTATTCAATCCATTGAGAATTTGGGGTATGTAGTGTTTTAAATTTAACTTTCAAAAAGTATATAATTATGATAGAATATCAACGAAGAATGTTTTATGATACTTATTTTATTAAGGAGGTTTTTGATATGGCATATAAAATTACTGATGCATGTGTAAGTTGTGGAGCCTGTGCTTCGGAGTGTCCTGTTGAAGCAATAAGCCAGGGAGACACTCAGTTTGTAATAGATGGAGATACTTGCATTGATTGTGGAAATTGTGCTAATGTATGTCCAGTAGGAGCACCAACTCAGGAAGACTAATTTTTAAGAAGACCGCCTTTAGGTGGTCTTTTTAAATGCAAAAAATTACATGTTAATCGAATAGATTGTTAAAAAATTAATTTAGAATAACTCACTTAAATAATTTTATATAAAGCAAATATTTATATTAAAGACTGGTTTAATTTATACGATTATTTATTTAGACAGTTAATTATGCTGAAAACGAGAATTAAATTAACTAGATGGAGGAGAAAAATGGATATATCTGTTATTGTTTTCTTGATTTTTGGAATTCTATCCATACTTGTTGGATATATATTAGAAGGTGGATCGGCTCTTGCACTTTTAGGCGCTACTGCAGCCATGATAGTTTTTGGAGGAACTATAGGAGCCGTTGGACTGTCTTTTCCGGTTGATACATTAAAAAGAATTCCAAAAATGTTCAAGGTACTTTTAAATCCTAGAAAAGCAGATTTACCAGCTTTAATTTCATATTTTAAAGATGTATCCTATAAAACCAGGAAAAATGGATTATTGAGTTTGGAAGGAGAAATTTCAAATGATCCAAATATTGATCCATTTATAAAAAAGGGACTTCAACTTGTTGTGGATGGAGTTGATCCACAGGCTGTGAGAAGTATACTTGAGTTAGAATTGGAATCTACATCTGACAGGCATATGGAAGGTTGTAATGTATTTGAAAGTGCAGGAGGATATGCACCTACCATGGGTATTGTAGGTACGGTTATGGGACTTGTGCACGTTTTAGGAAATCTTGAGGACACATCAACACTGGGTGCAAAGATAGCAACAGCATTTCTGGCTACATTGTATGGTATAGGATCAGCCAATTTGTTATGGCTTCCTATAGGTAACAGGTTAAAGGAAGAGGATAATAAGGAAGTTAAAGAAAAAACACTCATAATTGAAGCAATACTCTACATTCAGGAAGGAATAAACCCAAATACAATAGCTGAGAAATTAAAAAGTTTCTTGAATAAAGAAGAATTGTCCAAATTTGAACAAATGGATGGGAAGGCTGAAGTATGAAAAAAAGACCGGAAAAAAAAGCTGATGGATTAAGATGGATGCTTACTTATTCTGATCTGATAACATTGCTCATGATATTTTTTATTGTTATGTATTCTATGAGTCAGGTAGACCAAAACAAATACAAACAAGTGGCACAATCCCTTAGTGTAGCTATGGGGGGAGGAAAAAGTATAATAGGTGCGGATAATACGGCAAGTATCAATGAGCATGTAAGTGAAGTGGATCCAAGCAATCCAGAACAGAGTGAGCAGCAGAAGCTTAGCGCACTTCAAAAGCAGGTTAATACATATTTAAAGCAAAATGGGCTCAGCAGCAGTGTAGGTACAAATATTGATGAAAGAGGTTTGGTCGTAAGTATAAACGACAGCTTGTTTTTTGATGAAGGTAATGCTGCAATAAAGCCTCAAATTCAGACTAAACTAATTGGGATAGGCAAAATAATAAACAAACTTGGTAATTCAATAAGAGTGGAAGGACATACGGATAATATACCGATTAACAATGGGCAGTATTCATCCAATTGGCAGCTTTCAGCAATAAGAGCGGCAAATGTGGTGCAGTTTTTTCAGTCAAAAGTTGGAATAAAACCAGAAAAATTATCAGTTGGCGGGTATGGAGAGTATAAACCGGTGGCAGCTAATTCCACAGATTCTGGAAGAGCAAGAAATAGAAGAGTTGATATTATAATACTTAGCAGCAAGTTTGATCAAATGGAGCACAATGATGACGAGAACAAGTCCGGCAACAGTGAAAATACCAATATAAATACCAAGCAGAAATAAGGCTTATTTGACAACTGTTTGTAATTACATTAAAATTATAGATGCTTTGTATGTTATTTATATGTTAGAAAGAAGATTAATTGTATATGGATTTGAAACTTGTCAAGGAAGATGAAACACTTGATGATTTACAACTGAATGGAATACATATAATACAGAAAAAGGATGCATTCAGATTTGGAGTGGATGCGGTTCTGCTTGCCAATTTCGCCAGTGTAAAGGAAAATATGAGTGTAATTGATTTGTGCAGTGGCAATGGTATAGTTCCGCTTATAATATGTGGCAAGACAAAGGCCGGTCACGTGACTGGAGTAGAGGTTCAGCAGGATATGAGCGATATGGCCCGCAGGTCTGCAATTTATAATAATATGACGGATAGACTTGAATTTGTTCATGGAGATATAACTGATTTGGATATGCTGCAAGGTTTACCGAAATGTGATGCAGTAACAGTCAATCCTCCGTACAAGCTCAGAAATTCTGGAATTATAAGTGAGAATGACAAAGATGCCATAGCAAGGCATGAAATATTATGTACGCTGGAAGATGTAATAAAGGCATGTAAAACTGTGCTCAAGGAAAATGGAAAAGTATACATGATACACAGGCCTAACAGGATTCCGGATATAATGTGTCTTATGCGAAAATATAAAATAGAACCAAAGCTTATGAGAATGATTTATCCCAATTCAAAAAAAGCACCGAATATGATACTTGTAGAGGGAAGAAATAATGGAGGTCAGTTCCTAAAGTGGCTTAAACCGCTTTATGTTCATAATGATCAGGGTGGATATACAGATGAAATAAAAAAAATATATGGTAGAGATGGAAATGATAGTTATGAACCCAGGTAAACTTTTTTTGGTTCCAACGCCAATAGGAAATTTACAGGATATGACTCTCAGGGCACTTGATGTTTTGAAGAAGGTTGATTTGGTGGCGGCAGAAGATACGAGACAGAGTTTAAAGCTATTGAATCATTTCAACATAAAGAAGCCTCTTGTTAGTTATCATAAATTCAATGAAACTGTAAAAAGCGGAAATATAATAGAACAGCTTAAGGCGGGCAGGAATATAGCGCTTGTAAGTGATGCCGGTACTCCGGGAATTTCAGATCCGGGAGACATAATAGTTAAAAAGTGCATAGAGGCGGGAATTGAATTTGAAGTTCTTACTGGTGCTACAGCAGTTACAACGGCACTTGTGTATTCAGGGCTTGATAAAAGCATGTTTACGTTTGTTGGATTTTTGCCGCGGGATAATAAAGCTAGAAATGAAATTATTGAAAAATTAAAGAATCGAGAAGACACTCTTATATTTTATGAATCGCCTTATAGAGTTAAAGCACTTCTTCTATTCTTAAGAGAAAAATTAGGAAATAGAAAAGTGGCCCTATGTAGAGAACTTACGAAGCTTCATGAAGAAATCCTGAGATTTACTATTGATGAGGCTATAAGTTATTATGAAGAAAATGAAGCAAAAGGCGAATTTGTATTGGTGGTAAGTGGAAAAACCAAGGAAGAAATTTTAGAGGAAAAGAAAATTGCATGGCAGGATATATCTATTGAAGAACATATAAAGACTTATATGGATAAGGGTTTGAGCAAAAAAGATTCAATCAAAATGGTTTCTCACGATAGAAACTTACGTAAATCTGAAGTTTATAAACATTCTATAGGATTATAGTAATGGCTTTTCTAAAATTTAAAATATCCATTGAGAAATAATTATTTTAAATTGATTTATTAAAAAAATAGTTGCAAAAAAAATTGCGATTTATTAATAAAAACCGGTGTATAATTTAAAATTATGATATTTTGTAAAAAAATCTTCGTAAAAGTTGTTAAATTATCAATGTTAATGTTATAATATAAAATGTAGTTTTTAATTTTGATTAAAGTTTATAAATTAAATATGAATTTTATATCTATATAGTAAAAAGTATAGCTTTACATTTAATAATTTCTGAATCAAATCTTGAATTGTATCTGACATAAAAATAGATATTTAATTTCAAGACTTTTTAATATTTGATATAGTTTAGGACATGATGATTTTAGGTCTTGGAGTTTTTTATATAAATCAAACAATAGGAAAACTTATAATGAAAAACATAGGGAGGTAGGGAATGAATAAAAAAACAATGTCTGTTATGCTCGCATTGACATTGACATTAGCTACTTGTGGAAGTGCTTTTGCAGCACCGAGTAGTACAAGTTCTCTTGATGGAGTCAAGCAGCAGAGACAAGAATTACAAGTTAAAGTAGAAAAACTTGATAATCAGATATCACAGGTGATGGCTGAAGTTAATAAGAATAAAAGTAGTATTGAAACAATAACTAAAAGCATAGAAAAAAACAAGAAGAACCTAGCCGATGCAGAAGAAAGTATAAATGTGCAGCAGCAGTTATTTAATGAAAGAGCAAGGGCAATGTACATAAACGGAGTTGATAGTTATTTGGGTGTAATATTAAATTCAAATAGCTTGAATGATTTTGTTTCAAGAGTGGATACGGTTAAAAGGGTAATGTCTTATGACAAGGGTGTCATAAATGATTTAAAAGCTAAGAAGGATGAGTTAGCTGAAGAAAAAGAAAAATTGAATACTGAAAATAATAAGCTTATGGCTCTCAAATCTGAAAATGAAGAGAAATTGTCCAAGCTTAATAGTGATAAATCGACTCAGAAAAAATTAATAGCAGATTTGGATAAAAAAGAACAGTCTCTTGAAGCTGCTTCTGTAAATACTGAAACTAATAAATCGGTAGCATTGGCATCTCAAAATGTTCAGAAAATTAAACAGACAGTATCAAGGGGAGGAACAGCTTCTGCTACTTCAAGTGCTGTAGTTGCATATGCATCTCAGTTTATGGGAGTACCATATTTATGGGGAGGAACAACACCTTCGGGATTTGATTGCTCGGGTTTTGTTCAATATGTATATGCCCATTTTGGAGTTTCACTTCCTAGAGTTTCCCAGTCGCAGCAGGGTGTTGGAACGGCTGTTTCAAGACAAAATCTTCAGCCGGGAGACCTTGTGTTCTTTGGTTCACCTGCATATCATGTAGGTATATATGTAGGAAATGGATCGTATATAAATGCGCCTAAAACAGGAGACGTGGTTAAGATATCTTCAGTAGACAGGTCTGATTTCAGCGGAGGAAGAAGAGTACTGAGATAAATAGAAATGAATTGAATTTGAAAAGTATAACTTTTAAATACAAAAACCCAACTTAATTGTTGGGTTTTTGTATTTAAAATGATTAACGTCCCTCTTTTAATTCATTAAGACAGTTCTTACAAATATTTTTTCCTTTGTAGTTTACAACATCTCTTGCATCACCACAGAAAATACATGCTGGTTCATATTTCTTTAATATAATCTGTTCTCCGTCTACATATATTTCTAATGCATCTTTTTCTGCAATATCCAAAGTTCTTCTTAGTTCTATGGGAATTACAATTCTTCCTAGTTCGTCCACTCTTCTTACAACACCTGTTGATTTCATTTAATTTCCTCCCTTAATTCCATAATTCGACATGAATACAATTAAATAATAGCAAAACTTACATTAAAAGTCAATACAAATTTTGAAAAATTAATGTTACAATTACTGAGAAGTTGCATACTGTGCTATTATTGTATAATAGAATAGTTAATAAAGAGAAATTTATATATCGATTAGATTCGACAAAATATTTATAAGGCAGGTGATAATTTTGGATTTGTTGAAGCAATTTATTCGACGCCTGGATGGAAATATAGATATAAAAAAACACAATGTATATGTAGTTGGAGGTTATATAAGAGATAAACTGATTGGAAAGTGCATTCAGCCGAGAGATGTAGATATTGTATATGATGGAGATATTGTGGATCTCATACATAGATTGAACTCATCAGGTTACAGATTTTCTTTGATTAAAGAATCCATGGGTGTATATAGAAGCATGACAGGGGATGGAATTATAGATGTAAGCAGAATGAAAGGAAATACCATATGTGAAGATTTGAGCAACAGGGATTTTACTGTTAATGCAATATGTATGAAGCTGGGTGACAATAAGATAATAGATCCATTGGAGGGAAGAAAGGCACTTAAAAATAGAATAATAAAAGCAGTTGATTCTAATATTTTTAAGGTGGAGCCTATAAGAATTCTTAGGGCTGCAAGAATGTATATCAAGTATGGTTTTCATTTTAATGCTGACACGGAACGAATGCTTGTAGAGAATACATTCAGGTTGGAAGATGTGGCTGGAGAAAAAATATTTTCGGAGCTTATGCTTATATTAAAAAATGATAAATCGGCAAAAGCATTTGAAATGCTGGACTCGTTTTCGATACTGAAACATATAGTTCCATATGTAGATCAGCTTAAAACTATTGGAAAGTGCAGGTATCACGTAGAAGACGTGTTTACACACGTAAATTTGACGTATATGACATTTAAAGATATTTTAGATGGAACAATATCGATAAAAAATTTGAATATGGAGATTTTCAAATTGAAAATTGGAGATTTCAGTTTGAAAGAATACATGTCTTTTGCATGTTTTCTTCATGATATAGGCAAATATAAAGCATATAAAAAGGAAAATGGAAACATTAGTTTTCGTGGTCATGAGAGAAAGGGTATGGAAATTTGCAGAGAGCTGGGTATTAGATTGAAGATGCCGGGAAAAGTTTTGGAATTCATAGAGACTATGGTATATATTCACATGCTGCCCCTCTCATTGTTTAAAAAAGGATTCAAAAATAGCATGAATGAAATTTATGATTTCTTTTATAAGTATTATAAATTTGCTCCATATGTGATTGTACTGTCTTTTTGTGACAACTATGCTACGATGATGCTGCTGGATAAAGAAAATCAAAAACAGAAGTACAAGGAGTTTATAGAATGCATGCTTAAAGAATATGATAGGTACTCCAGTCTTAAAGAAAATAAGATTGTGGATGGAAATTACATTAAAGACACTTTAAATGTTGAAGGTGCTGCTGTAGGAAATATAATCTATGATATCGGGAAGATGAGGTATTTTGGCAGGCTGAACACACAAAAGGATGTTGCAGCGTATATAGACAGCTTGAAAAAATAAACAGAGGTGATTGGTGCATACTTATCAACAATGTGGATAAGTATGCACCAATCATCCAGTACATTAAATATATCAACGTCTAAGACTTATCCACAAAAACTGTTGATAAATTTCTGGATTTTGTGGATAAGTGTGGACAGGCATTCTACTGGTATAATATTTTACCTTGTAAAGCAGTTATGATTAACTTATAATAATATATAAATAAAATATTATTGGAGGAAGCAATCTTGAGAGAAAATAAATTTGATTTGGATTATGTAAAAAAAATAGCAGATCAAATATCAAAGAGCACAATTGTGCCTTATGCCGATTTGCCGCGATATGATTTGTTTTTATCCCAGGTAATTGATTATTTGAACGATAAGTTTTCTGAAGAAAAATACACTAATAATATAGTGCAGAATTATGTAAAGAATGAAGTAATATCAAAGCCGCAAAATAGTAAAAAGAGAGGGTATACAAAAGTACATCTTGCACAGTTGGTGCTTTTGAGTTATATGAGACCCATACTCTCTACGGAAGAGATAAAAAAAGTGTTCAGACTTGCGTTTAATGAAATAAACAATGATGAAGATGACATAATTTCATGGGAGAAAGCCTATGAGATATTTTCCAGCATACAGGAAAGCAGCTTTCAGAATCTTTCTGTAGAAAATATTTTTGACGAGGATAAATTAGAGGATACAATTAAAGATATGAACTTGACTTCGGATCAAGAGGAAGAAAGAATGAAAGTGTTTTTTATAGTCATATCTTTAATTTGTCATGCAAGCTCGGTAAAAAAATTGGTTAAGGTAATAATAAACAACTACAACAGTGAAATTTAGTTTATGTTATTCAAAAGACAGATGCTTTGACTTGCTATTCCCTGCTTTGTACCTGTAAAACCAAGGCCTTCCTCGGTGGTTGCTTTTATGCTTATTGAATTTATGTCTGTTTTGAGCACTGAGGATATGATTTGCCTCATTTTTGGTATGTACGGAGAAAGCTTTGGTTCCTGGGCAATTATTATTGAATCTATATTACCTATTTCATACGAGTGTTTAACAAGTAAAGTGCCTACATGTGAGAGCAGTTTTATACTTGATATGTTTTTATATTTGTCGCTGGTATCAGGAAAGAGTTTTCCTATATCACCGAGGCACATGGCACCAAGTAAGCTGTCCATTATGGCGTGAATGAGTACGTCGGCATCAGAATGACCAAGTAATCCTTTAGTATATGGTATTTTTACACCACCAATTATAAGAGGTTTGTTTTCTACAAGCCTGTGTACATCGTAACCTATTCCTACTTTCATTTTATGTTTGTCCTCCTTGTATGAAAATGTTTAACTTAAAAAAAGGTGCATCTAACTAGGCACCTTAAGATATATACTTTGAATAGTGTATTATTTTGTTTTTTAGGGTCTTTTTATCACTATTATGTGTAGAGCTAAATATACTGATTAGAAAATTTTTAATTGAAGTAAAAATATTAAATTTTTTTAATCGTTTATTCTTGTGCTGTTTGAAATTAACATTGATAACGTTATCTTTCATTACTAGCCCCACCTTTCACAAGATAATGTTTAATTAAATCATATCATAGTTACCTTAAAATGTTAAGATAATAATTTCAAATATTTTCTTGAAGAATTATGTGATGAGTTGATTGAGGGTAATTGTGTACAGCACGAGATTTAAGTAATAAATCTTGTGCTGTATGGATAAAAAAAGGTTTTTTGCTAAGAAAATGATGTTTTAGTAATTAGACTTTGCAGTTACATTTAGGTAATAATATTCTATGAATTTTCTTCAAAAAGTGTTACTTCGTTTTATATGTTAAAAGTTATGCACAAGTTGTATACAAGTCTGTTGATAATGTGCATAAATAGATATGATTCACAAGTTATAAACAATATATTTGTGGATAATGTGTATAACTTGTGCAATTTAAATAAAAATATATTTGTTATTGTATATAATTATATATTATAATAACAATTGTACATTGGCATCCTTTTCTATTTTATATATTTTTAGATTAGTATGGGTATAATTTATAATATGAGACTGAATTTTGCAAATGAGATTATTTTGGAAAGAGTGACACTATATGAATAAAACATCTACAAAAGTTTTAAAAATAGTAGTATTATCTATGACTGTGGTTATCATTGGAGTTTTTGCTCTGTGGCAGGGTTTTTCAAAAAGTCCTGAAAAAAAGCAAAATAACCTGGCAAAAAAGAACACGGCAGGAAAAGCTGTAAGTAAATCCACGATAAAAACTATTAAAAACAGAAATTTTTCAGGGGATATAATTTATAACAATAGTTCAATACCGGTGCTTATGTATCATTCGATAGACTATGAAAAAGGAAACGAACTTAGAATACCAAAAGATATATTTGAAAAACACATGAAATATTTGAAAGACAACAAGTATACAACGCTTACCATGAATGAATTTTATAGTTTTGTGAAAAATAACAAACCAGTTCCAAAAAAGTCAGTGCTTATAACTTTTGATGATGGATATAGGGATAATTACATAAATGCCTATCCTATTTTGAAGAAATTTGACTTTAAAGCGACAATTTTTGTTATCACATCTACAGTTGACAAGGACAGTCATTATTTAAGTTCTAAAGAAATAAAAGAAATGGTAGACAATGGCATAGACATTGAGAGTCATACTGTAAATCATGATAAACTTGAAGGGCTCAGCTATGATGACCAAGTGAAAACTTTAAAGGATTCAAAGCAGTTTCTTGAAAAAGTCATGAATAAGAAAGTGGATTACATAGCATATCCTTATGGAAGCTATAATGATAATACGGAAAAGGCTGCGGAGGAGGCATGTGGATATAAAATGGCATTTACGACACAAAGCGGCTGGGCAAATAAAAATCAGGGAATTTATAAATTGCATAGAGTCTATATAAGTTTGAGTCATGATATGAAAGAGTTTGAAAGAAGGGTAACTAATTCTGATTATGATACGTCTAATTAAGTGAGCTATCAAAATTTATTTAAGCTGGGAGGAAACATTTTGAGGAAGAAAGCAAGTTTATTTATAGCGATGTTGATTTTTTGTCTAATATTTGTAGAATTTAGGGCAAGTGCCGCATTCCCTTTAAATTCTACAGTTACAGGCACCAATTCAAATAAAGAGTGGAAGGTAAAACTAAGTCAGGATTTGGATTCAAGTACGGTAAACAGCAACAATGTTACTGTTTTGGATTCTGCAAAACGTCAGGTGGCTGTTAATTTAAGTGTGGGAAATGACAATAAGACTATATATATAAGTCCTAAAACAGGTGGATATAATCCTGGAGAAAAATATACGCTGATTTTGGGGACAGGTATAAAATCATTGTCGGGAACAGCGCTAAAAAATGCCGTTACTTTCAATTTTACGATAGGACAAGCATATTCAGATGGTACAAGTTATTCTGGGCTTCCTCAGATAACGTCCGATGAATTTCAGTATTTGCCTCTTCTGTCTTCTCAAAAGCAGGCATTTCTTTTGAATTCTACAGAGGAAGATGTACAGTATAGGATATTTGCCGCCAAGGATAATACATATAACGAAGGAACATTTCAGGAGTTAACGGATGGATATACAACACCTGTAGATGGAAAAGTAACAGCAAATACAATGTTGACATCCGGGACAAGTGGTCAGATGTATAAAATTATGATCTATGTAAAGCGGAATGGAGCAACTGGAGTGCACAAGGATTTGAACACTGACTATGACAACTATGTTGTAGATTACCTTAGATGTGTAAGTGCTCTTGACGTGCAGGATAGTAAATATTATATAAATGCAGGAATGAGTTTAAGCAGTGCGGTAGCAATGGAACTTAAGCAGTCGCCTGTATTTGTGGAGACAAATGTTTTCACTAATGCAGCTTCTTCCAACATTATAAAATATTATATGAATCCTAATAACTTTCTTGATGAATATGGAAAATATGAATTTTTGAAACTCAGTTATTCACCTGGAATTACTGCAGCTAATTTGAATGCATTTCTTCAGGATAAAGGAGTTTTCAAGGGATATGGACAGACATTTATAGATGCTGCAAAGGCAAATGATATAAGTGTAAGTTATCTTGTGTCCCATGCCATGCTTGAAACTGGAAATGGAAAGTCAAAATTGGCCAGTGGAAGTGCAAGTTATAATGGAAAAACAGTTTATAACTTTTTTGGAATAGGAGCAGTAGACAGTGATCCAATTGGACAAGGTTCAAAAAAAGCATATGAGCAGGGATGGTTTACCGTACCGGCAGCTATAAGTGGCGGTGCAAAGTGGATAGCCGGAAGTTACATAAACAATCCTACGTATAAGCAGAATACAATATACAAAATGAGATGGAATCTTAAAAACCCATCGCATCAGTATGCTACAGATACAGCCTGGGCATATAAGCAAATAGGAAATATAATAAAAGGAGTTCAGGTAATGTCGGATTCTAAGGAAGTCTTGGATTTTGAGATACCTAAATATAATTAAATGAGGAATAAATTATAGGTCGATTGTACATTTTAAGTTTGATGGAGTGATTAAAGTTGTTTAAGTGGAAGGAACTTTACGGAGAATGTATTGAATGTCATAAATGTATTCTTGCAAATGGCAGAACAAACATGGTTTTTGGTGATGGAAACCCAAAGGCGGATATTGTATTTATAGGTGAAGCACCTGGTGCGGACGAGGATAGAACAGGCATACCTTTTGTCGGCAGGGCAGGGCAATTTTTAAGCAGGTGTCTTGAAAATCTTAATCTTTATAGAGACAAGGATTATTACATATGCAATATATGCAAATGCAGACCGGAAAAAAATAGAACTCCCTATGAAGATGAGGCCAAAGCCTGTCTTCCGTATGTAAGAAATCAGGTTGCACTTGTAAAACCCAAAATTATAGTTTGTCTTGGAGCGACTGCTATGAGGTATATACTTGGAACAGATTGGAGAATTACAAGAGACAGGGGAAAGTGGGTTGAAAGAAAGGGTTTTTATATGACTACTACTTTTCATCCTTCTGCAATACTCAGAGATGCAAATAAAAATGAACTGTTTGTAGAAGACCTTAAAGCTATAAATAAAAAGTACAGGGAAATATCCATGTGAAATATTGACATAATAAAATATATAATTTATTATATTGTTAAAATGCTGTGAAGGAAAGAGTAGCAAATTGACGAATAAAAAGAGAATTGACAAAAGGGTGAAAGTCAATGTTCGAATTAATTTGTGAAGATGGCTCTGGAGCAAATCACCTGAAATTTTATTAAGGTAATTCGCCGCTGCAGGCGTTATAGTGCAAGGTAATTTGTAATTACCTAGTGAGGTTTTTGCCGTGAGGTAAAAATGAAGTAGAGTGGTAAAGTATTTATTATACCTCTATATAAAAGTTCGTTTTATATAGAGGTATTTCTAATTCCCATTAAATACAGAAAGGAAGAAAAAAATGAGTAAAAAGACCTATTATATTACAACACCTATTTATTATCCATCTGCAAAATTGCATATAGGAAATACATATACAACTGTTGCAGCTGATGCTCTTGCAAGATTTAAGAGGCTAACAGGCTACGATGTCATGATGCTTACAGGAAGTGATGAGCACGGACAGAAGATACAAAGGCTCGCAGAGGGAAAAGGTGTCAGCCCTAAAGAGTATGTAGACGAAATAGTGAGTGGAATAAAAGATTTATGGAAAATGATGAATATAAGCTATGATAAGTTTATAAGAACAACGGATGATTATCATGTAAAAGCTGTTCAAAAAATATTTAAAAAGCTGTATGATCAGGGGGATATATATAAGAGTCAATATGAAGGATGGTATTGCACGCCCTGTGAATCATTTTGGACAGAGACACAGCTTGTTGATGGAAATTGTCCGGATTGTGGAAGGCCGGTTGAAAAGGCAAAAGAAGAAGCATATTTCTTTAAAATGTCAAAATATGCACCCAAACTTATAAAATATATAGAAGAATATCCTGAGTTCATACAACCAGAATCACGAAGAAATGAGATGCTGAACAATTTTTTGAAACCTGGGCTTCAGGATTTATGTGTATCAAGGACATCTTTTGATTGGGGAATACCTGTAACATTTGATCCAAAGCATGTAATATATGTGTGGATAGATGCACTTGTAAATTATATAACGGCCCTTGGATATGCAAATGACGACACAGGAAAATTCGAAAAATACTGGCCTGCGGATGTTCATCTTGTTGGAAAAGATATACTGAGATTTCATACTATATACTGGCCGATAATGCTCATGGCACTTGGACTTCCACTTCCAAAGAAGGTATTCGGACATGGATGGCTTTTGGTTGATGGAGGAAAAATGTCAAAGTCAAAGGGTAATGTAGTGGATCCTGTAGTTTTAGTAGATAAATTTGGTGCGGATCCTGTAAGGTATTATCTTTTAAGGGAGATACCTTTTGGGGCAGATGGAATGTTCAACAATGAAATATTTATAAATAAAATAAATTCGGATCTTGCCAATGATCTTGGCAATCTCCTGTCAAGGACCTGTGCAATGATAGATAAATACTTTGACAGTATAATACAGGAACCACTTGAGAAAGATGATTTGGACAGAGAACTTGTAGATATGGGTTTGAAGCTTCCGGACGAAGTTGAGAAAAATATGAATCTGCTTAGAATTCCTGAAGCCCTTGACAAGATATGGGAATTTATTGGAAGATCAAATAAATATATTGATGAAACTACACCATGGGTGCTTGCAAAGGATGAAAGCAAAAGAAAGAGACTTGGTACGGTACTTTATAATCTCGCAGAGAGCCTTAGGGTGATTTCTGTTTGTATTTCAGCGTTTTTGCCTGAAACGAGTGAAAAGATAAATAAACAGTTGAACATTCAAAATGCATCATGGGAGAGTATAAAGTCTTTTGATGGGACTCAGGCAGGTATCAAAATATACAGGGGAGATCCTATATTCCCTAGAATAGATGTTGACAAGAAACTCGAGGAACTGGATAAATTGAAACAAAGTGTCAAATTTGAAGAGAAAGTTGATATTCCGCCTATAAAAGATGAAATAACAATTGATGATTTTGACAAAATTGACTTGAGAGTTGCCAAAGTTATTGACTGTGAGGCTATAAAGGGTTCCAAAAAACTTTTGAAGTTCAAGCTTGATTTGGGCGGACAGGAAAGACAGGTTGTATCGGGGATAGCAAAATATTATAATCCTCAGGATCTTATAGGAAAATCTGTTATAGTTGTTGCCAATCTTAAACCTATAAAGTTGAAAGGTGAACTTTCAGAAGGAATGATACTTTCAGCTGCGTCTGAAAGTGGAGACAAATTGTTTACGACAACAATATCGGGAGATATTGAAAGTGGAAGTACAGTTAAATAACAATACAAAGTGCGGACATGAGTTTTTGTGCCCGCATTTATTTTGGAACTTATGGTAAAGTGTATAAATATTTTTCACAAGGAGAGAATTAAAGATGAAATTTAATATTTTTGATGCACATGCCCATTATGATGATGAACAATTTGACAGTGACAGGGATCAGGTTATAGAAGAACTTCATCAGGATGGAATTGTAGGAGTACTAAATTGTGGAGCTTCCATGGAAGGATCAAGATATTCTGTAAAATTGGCTGACAAGTATGAAATGTTCTATGCAGCGGTTGGAGTCCATCCTGAATTTGCGGATAGTTTTTGTGATCAAAGTTTAATGGAAATCAAAGAGCTCTCTAAAAATCCAAAAGTAAAGGCAATTGGGGAGATAGGTCTTGATTATCATTATGACGAAAATCCTGAACGAAATGTTCAAAAGGAAGTTTTCACAAGACAGATGGAACTTGCAGATAATCTCGGGCTTCCAGTTATAATACACGACAGAGAGGCACATGGTGACACACTTGAAATAATAAGCAGGTTTAAAAATGTAAAGGGTGAGATTCATTGCTTCTCGGGAAGTGTGGAGTTTGCGAGAGAATGTATAAAGCTTGGGTATTATATAGGTTTTACAGGAGTAGTTACTTTTAAAAATGCAAAAAAGGTCATTGATGTAGCAAGGGAAGTTCCACTTGATAGAATTGTTGTAGAAACAGATTGTCCCTATATGGCTCCGGTTCCTATGCGTGGGAAGAGAAATAGATCTGAATATATAGGCTTTACAATGGATAAGATAGCTGAAATAAGAAATATGAGCAGCAGTGAACTAAGTTGCATAACAATTTCAAATACGAGGAACTTGCTTAATTTAGAAGAATAATATAAAATTATAATAAAAATTTTTATAATTTAATTTATTAGTAATTAAATCTTATGTTTTAGCATATGTTTATATTATTAGTGTAATGGTCATTTAAAGTTTCATCTGTTAAATATCTTAAAATGCATAACTTAAAGTATTTTGGACTCATAAATAAATAATTATTTTATTGATTATGCATACCGTGCATTTGGCATTTAAGGTGGAGTGTTCATTTGACATAAATAAACCGTATGTTTATAATGTTGTGTGTCGCTCTTGCCCGGAGGAGGTATTTTTTATGATGGAAAAAGCAAAGACCTGCGTAAACAAATATTTTTCCAATGGTCCTAAGGCCGCAGCACTTATTGCAGCAGTTTTGATGTTAATTTTAATTGCGGTGTTTTTTAATATGAGAAAATCTGTAGTGGTTTCAATTGATGGAAACGATAAAAAAATAACTACGTTCAAAAACACATATGCACAAGCATTAAAGGACAATGGAATTAAACCAGGACCGAAGGACAAAGTAACACCTAGTCTGAACAGTAGAATTCATGATAATGGTAAAATATCCATAAAAAAAGCAGTGAAACTTAAAATCAATGTAGATGGGAAAAAATTAGTTGTAGATTCAGCAGAGGATACCGTCTACAATATGCTGAAAACTGAAAAAATTAAATTAAGTAATCTTGATATAGTATCTCCAAAGAGAGATTCCAAATTGAAAAATGGATTGAATGTTGTTGTGACTAGAGTGAAAATTAAAGACATAAAAGAAAATAGACCAATAGATTTTGAAACAGTTATTAAAAAAGATTCTAATATGCAGAATGGAAGTCAAAAAGTTCTGCAAGAGGGACAAAATGGCGAAAAGCAGACTGTTACAAGAATTACTTATAATGATGGAAAACAAGTTTCAGAAAAAGTAATATCTGAAGCAGTAAAAAAACAGCCGGTAAATAAAGTTATTGCTATGGGTGAAACGCCTATGAGTTTTTCAAGAGGAGGCAGTATTCCTTATCAGAAATCAATTAAAATGAGAGCTACTGCATATACTGCAGATTATAGTAGTACAGGCAAGGCGCCTGGAGATGAAGGATTTGGAATAACGGCAACCGGAACAGTAGCGAGGAGAAACAGCTCTGTTAGTTCTGTAGCAGTTGACCCGAGAGTTATACCTTTGGGAACAAAATTATATGTAGAAGGTTATGGATATGCCATAGCTGAAGATACAGGCGGTGCCATTAAGGGCAACAGAATAGATTTGTTCTTTAATTCCAGTTCAGAAGCAAATGACTGGGGGGTAAAATGGGTTAATGTGTATGTCGCCGAATAGGGGTCTAGGCCCCTATTTTTTTGATTTAATTTAGTTTGGTTTGGGAAAGGGTTGTTGTTTTATATGATTAAAGAAATTATAGTTGTTGAAGGAAGAGATGACGTAACTGCTGTAAAAAAAGCAGTAGATGCCGAGTTGATAGCTGTTGGCGGGTTTGGAATAAATAAAAAGGTTATAGACAAAATAAAGGAAGCACAGAGAAGACAGGGAGTAATAGTTCTGACAGATCCTGATTTTGCAGGTGAAAAAATAAGAAGAATTATTTCCAAAAGAGTTGCTAACATAAAACATGCATACATATCGCAGAAAGACGGATTGAAAGATGGAGACATAGGTGTGGAGAATGCATCTCCGGAAGTAATAAGGGAAGCACTTAAAAATGCCAAATGCGAAGAAAAGAAAAGCCGATGTGAATTTGATATAAATGATATGGTGTTTTTTAAGCTTACAGGAGGAAAAGAATCAAAATATAGAAGGGACAAACTAGGTAAAGAGCTTGGAATAGGATATGCTAATACTGCTCAGTTTTTAAAAAGGCTCAACAACTATGGAATTACAAGGGAAGAATTTATAAATGCAGCCCAAAAGACAGGACTGTATTAATTTGATAAGGGGATAATTATGAATAAAAACTATACTGAGGATATTGTTAAAAAATATACTTTTAGGTTTTCAAAAAATTTGGGACAGAATTTCCTTATGGATCAGTCTGTACTTGATGATATAGTGCAGGCATCTGAAATATCAGAGGAGGATAGTGTAATAGAGATAGGACCGGGAGTTGGAACTTTAACCAGGGAACTTTTGCAAAGGGCAAAATGCGTATCTGCCATAGAGCTTGATGATAATTTAATACCAATTTTAAACAATGAATTGGGGAATTTCGATAACTTTAATTTGATACATGCAGATGCTATGAAATTTGATTTTAACAAGTTGACTGGTGGAAGTAAGAAGGTGAAAATTGTTGCAAATTTACCATATTACATTACTACACCTATAATATCAAAATTATTGAATGAGAATGTAATGTTTGATTCATTTACTGTGATGGTCCAAAAAGAGGTTGGAGAAAGGATTTCATCAGAGCCGGATTGTAAAAAGTACGGTGCATTGTCAATACTTGTTCAATACTATTGTGATATTCAGGTGGTAAGGTATGTAAGTGCCTCATCTTTTGTTCCGAGACCTAAAGTAGACTCTATTGTACTAAAATTAATCAAACGTGATTCTCCAAAGGTAGAGTTAAAAGACAAGAAGTTATTTTTTAAATTGGTAAGTCTTTCTTTCAATATGAGAAGAAAGACACTTTGGAATGCATTAAAACCGTTGGGAATTTTGAAGGAAGATATCGAGAGGGCTTTTATAGAAGCCGGCATTGATCCAAGAAGAAGAGGGGAAACACTTTCAATTTTTGAGTTTTCAAAATTAAGTGATTGTATATATAAAGTGTTACAATAAATTTCATCAAATAAAAAGTTATTGTTCACTTTTTGAAGGTTGCCTCATATATTATAATGAATAAAATATATGGAGGTACAGCAAATTGGCACAAAAAAAGAGTTATAGCAGGTACTTTATAATACTGCAGGAAGATGAAAAGGGATACTCTTTAGCTTCCGACAAAATAGCTTCGGGATACGCCAAATTAGAGACTAAAAATAATAAATGTAAAATATCTTATTATGTACAAAACCTAAAGAAAGACAATACCCCGTATTACATGATACTTATATGCAATAAGAAAGATACAAAAAAAATAATTAATGTAGGTGAAATGAACATAGATGATTATGGCAGGGCGGATATAGGATATGAATATCCTGTAGATAATATATGCAACAGTGGTATATCTATAGATAAAATATCAGGGGCGGCCATTATCAGAATTTTAGATAAAAATATAATATCAGTTATGAGCGGGTTTTCAAGTATGGAGGTACCAAATTGGAGATCTTTTGATTTTATAGGTAAAAAATCCGTACCTGAAAAACAAAAAATCAAGGATACTGAGAATAAGAAAGCTGACAAGAATGATAAAAGGGATAAGGACGAAAATAAAAGTATATTTGATAAATATGAAGAAAAAATAGAAGTGAAAAAGGCTAAAAAAGAAAGTAAAAATGAAGATATTCTAAAAGACGAGCCTTCTGTTGAAATGGGTAAGAAACAGAGATTGGATAAAAAACAGGAACAATTTACAAATAAAATTTCGGATCTTGTAAAAGAAGAACATAAAGAGCAGCTTGAAAAGCTCAAAAATGAAAATAAAACAGAAGACAAAACGGAAGACAAAGAAAACTTGAAGGTTGAAACAGGAGACAAAGATGAAATTTATATAGACAATTCATCAGTTGAATTGGATAAAGATACGAGAAGTGAAGCAGATGACAGGTCTGATGATGAGTTTTTCGATAACTTGATAAGTGGATTTCAAGAGACATCCAAAGTCAGTAGTGAACTAAAAAGGTGTAAGTGGTATGAAGTGCCGACAGGCAATGGTCAAAACATGTATGATACAAGTGACTATGATAAATATACCTTTATTTATTATCCTATGACTTCTTACTATGGTTATATAAAGAATTACTCGCATTTTTTAATGGGATACAAATATGATGGAGATGGAAATGTAAAGTATATGATTTATGGTATACCGGGTACAAAGGATAAAAGCCAACAGCCATATGAGGGCAGAACGGGATTTGTAACATGGGTGCCTGAAAAAGGACAGGATGATTTTGGATATTGGTTGATGTTTTATGATTTTAGAACGGGTACGGTAGACATACCAGTGGAAAATTGCGGGGCATGAAGTTAATAACTGTAAGTAAGAAAAAGTTGGGCTTTTTGTTAATGATTTTGGGAATCACAATTGTGATATGTACTCTTGGAAGAGTTTTTATGAATAAGTTGGAATTTACGGTATCAAGTGATGAGAATTTGAATAATTTACGCCAGTACAGTGAGCTTGGTGGAAGTGTAAAGTATGAAATACCAGGTTCATGGCAGATTGTCAGACAGGATACTTTTGGGAGTGAAGTGCTTTGTCATACTGATTTTAAAAATAAAGACGGAAAGATAAATGGTTTTTTCCAGGTTTGGAGATCGAATGGAAACCTGGAAAAATTCCTGACGAACAGTAAGAAAATATCCAATAAGCAGAATAATTTATACAAGAAATATTCTTTGGAAAGCAAGAGGATGAATGGCAGAAAGTTATATCTCATAAAGTATGATATGACAAAGGAAATAGGAGGAAGTTATGTGGGCGAGGAATACTTTCTTGAAGGAAACAACAGGTTTTATAGATTTACTTTTTTTGTGAAGGAGAAAGATTTTAGTGAAGCTATGTCTTCACTGTTTGAGCGTATAGTTAAAACTTTGAAATATAATTGATATTTTCTTCCTTTCAAGTTTTGTTATTAATTGAAAGGAAATTTTTTTATAGAATTATATGTTATAATGATTGATGAAACTTTTTAGGTTTAATTAGTTAATATATTCACGAAAGGGAGTAGTGAAAATGGGTAGTTGTAATGATTGTCCAAGTAATTCAAGTTGTAATGTACAAGACAAAAATAAATGTAGTAAGTCTACACCTAGGTTTGGCACAATAAAACATATAGTTGGTATTATGAGCGGAAAGGGGGGTGTTGGTAAATCTACTGTGACAGGTGCACTGGCAATAAGATTAAAACACAAGGGATACAAAGTCGGTGTTCTGGACGGTGATATAACAGGTCCTTCAATGCCGCGTTTTTTTGGCATAAATAAGGAGAGAGCAAGTATGACTCCAATAAATGGAACTGATGATGTGAAATTTTCCACTGTTGATACAGGACTTGGCATTGAGGTAATGTCATTGAATCTTCTGACTGAAAAAGAAGAACAGCCTGTTATATGGAGGGGACCTGTAATTACAGGAGTTCTGAAGCAGATGTATTCGGACACCCAGTGGGATGAGCTTGATTATCTTCTGATAGATATGCCTCCGGGAACTGGAGATGTGGCTCTTACAATAATGCAGGATATACCTCTTGATGGAATTGTCATAGTATCAACTCCACAGGATATGGTATCCATGATAGTCAAAAAGGTAGTTATAATGGCAGAAAAAATGGGCATAAATGTAATAGGTGCTGTAGAAAATATGTCTTATGTAAAATGTAAAAACTGTGATGAAAAAATAAAGTTATTCAGTAAGAAATCAGCAGTAGAACAGGCTGCGTATCTTGGACTTCCGCTTCTTGCCGAACTTCCTATGGATATTGAACTTGCAGACAGCATGGAAAGTGGGAATGTGGAAAAATACATATCAAATTCAACTGACTATGATACGCTTATAGACAATTTTATGAAGAAGTTAAAGCTTCTCTAGTATGTGAATGAAATTTTATGAATATATATAAGAAAATCTGCAAATAACTATACTATTATTTCACAAGAAAGGTGATGAATGCAAATGGAAGCATCAGTTGATAAGGAAGCCTGTATAAGCTGCGGACTGTGTCCGGATACATGCGGGGATGTTTTTGAAATGCAGGATGATGGAAAAGCTGGAGTAATAGTTAACGAGGTTCCAGAAACAAGTGAGGACTCTGCCATGGAAGCAAGGGACAATTGTCCTGTAAATGCCATATCTGTGGAGTAGATTTTCAGTATAAATTAAATTTATAAAAAGCTGTGTTTTGAATGCACAGCTTTTTAAACATTTGTAAAATTATTTTCCAGTATTATGGGCAATGTTCTTTTTAAGTATGGATTCAAGCTGCCTGAAAGGAAGCAATCCTATTATGACCATGCATATAATTGATTCTATTAGCAAATATCCTGCATTTAGTGTAAATGAATAAACAGCGGGTGACATTCCTTTTGGTGCAAAACTTCCGAAAAACAATATACCGGAAATAAAATGACATACAAATCGGGCGAACATTGCAATGGCTGTTCCTGCGAGTTTATGATTTTTAAAATATCCTGCAAGCCCAATTGCCATGAAAGGAAGAGGATAATCAAATAACACCTGAACTGGTTGTAATATATAGGGATCCAGTATCAAGGTTATGATGCCATAGAGAAAACCGGTTAACGAACCAACTTGAGGACCATACAGAAACGACATCAAAAGTATTGGAACCATGCTTCCTAGAGTTATACTTCCACCTTGGGGAAGATGATATATTCTGAATACTTTAAGTATTGTCGCCAGGGCAAGAGCTATTCCAATTTGTGCTATGAGTTGTGAGTTGAGTTCTATTTTTTTAACCCTTATTATAAATAAAAGTATAATTATAAGGGCTATAAGTGCAAATATAGAACTTGGATGTGAAATTACTTCCTGAAAATTTTTAAGCAGTGACATAATAAAAAAAGACCTCCTTTATTTGCTTTGAGGTACTAAAAGGAGATTTGGCTTTTAAGTATAACTATTACGAAATAATATAGAGCTTCCCTTCGCTGGTATTGTCCAGATCAGGTAAAGGGTTAATAAAGTTATTTCTCAGCTTTCAAAAGCACCCCTAGCATTAACACTATTATACTACGCAGTGTGTATTCATTCAACACATTGGCGGAATTGACATATTTGCACTGACTTTTGAGGTGAGTTTTGCCTGGAAAGGTTCTATATTCAGTCTGTCACCTATTTTTGAATGATGTGGAATATAGGAGACTGATACATGCATGGTTCTTCCGTCCACAAGAGATATTGTAGCTTCCATGTTGTTTATATCTATTATTTTTCCTATCATTTTTTTACCTCCATATAATTTTTGGTTGTGATATAATTATTTTGGTTAAGATAACTATAATTATTCATAAGCAAGGAATTTGAAGTTAAACTCCATTAACTTTAAAATTACGGCTTAAATGTGAATTGATATTTCTACGATTAAATAGTACAATTATATACAATATATAGTAGTTTGGAGGATGGGTAAATGCTACATGTTGTAAAAAGAGATGGAAGAAAAGTAGAATTTAATTCTATTAAAATAACAAATGCCATAAAAGGGGCATCTGATGAAATAGGGTGCGATTTAAAGGAAAGTGAATTTATTGATTTAACTAGAGAGGTTATATCACGTATAGAAAAAATCAATCTTGAAGAGATAGATGTGGAAAATATACAGAACATAGTTCAAGAAGTTCTTATGGAAAAAAAGTATACCAGAATAGGGTTTGCATATTCAAATTATAGACAGGACAGAAATAATATAAGAGAAATAAAGTCTGATCTTATGAAAGCTATTGACAAAATAGGTGTAGAGACTGACAGGGACAATGCAAATGTAGGAAACAACTATAGTTCTAAGCTTTTAAGAATAGCAAGTGAATCAAACAAATGGCACAATCTTGCAAAGATGCCAAAGAGTCTTGCAAAAGCTCATGAGAATGGTGACATATACTATCATGATTTGGATTCCTATAATTTGACTATCAATTGTCTTCATATTCCAACAAGAGAAGTGCTCCTAAGGGGATTTAATACAGGATATGGATATATAAGGCCGCCTAAGCGAATAGAATCAGCAGCAGAGCTTTCATGCATTTTGCTTCAGTCATCTCAAAATGACATGTTCGGAGGACAGTCGCATCCTGATTTTGATAATGATATGGGAATATTTGTTGGACCTACAAGACAGGAAATAATAAAGGAATTCGAAGGAATTGGCATAAGTGGAGACAAGGCAAGGGAAATAGCGGAGAAGAAACTTAGAAGAAGTGTAGAACAAGCAATGCAAGGCATAATTTACAACTTGAATACTATGCACTCCAGAGCAGGTTCACAGGTACCTTTCAGCTCTATAAATATAGGTGTGCCAAGGTCAGACGATGCAGCTCTTATTTGTGAAGTGTTTTTGACGGAATATGAAAAAGGACTTGGACAGGGAGAACAGCCTATATTTCCAAACATAATATTCAGGGTTAAAGAAGGCGTCAATAAAAATCCGGAAGATCCTTACTATTATTTGTTTAGAACTGCATGCAGAGTGGCAGCAAAGAGAATGAATCCTACTTTTATGAACATGGATGCAGATTTTAACAAGGTTTATTATGATAAAGGGATACTTCCATCTACTATGGGATGCAGAACTTATGTATGTTCAAATGTCAATGGAGATGAAGGACCAAAGGGAAGAGGAAACATAGCACCAACTACAATAAATCTTCCGAGAATAGGAATTCTGTCAAAGGGTAGTGTAGAAAAGTTTTTTAAACTTCTTGATGAACGATTGGATCTTTCCAGACAATCGCTTATGCACAGGTATGACACCCTTAAGAACTTAAGGCTCAAAGACCTTCCGTTTGTTGCAGGACAAAAGCTTTTAAAAGGTTCTGAAAATCTAAAGGATGAAGATTCTATAGAACCTATATTGAAGCAGGGAACCTGGGGCATAGGTTTTATAGGACTTGCAGAAACCTTGATTGCAATTACAGGGAAGCATCACGGGGAAGATGAAGCATCAAGAGAACTTGGAGTTAGGATTATAACTCATATAAGAAATTATACTGATAAGCTTACAAAAGAAACTCATCTGAACTGGAGCTGTTATGCTACTCCGGCCGAAGGTTTAAGTGGAAAATTTATTGTAAAGGACAAAAAAATATTTGGAGAGATAAAAGGAGTTACTGATAAGGATTATTATACTAATTCATATCATGTACCTGTGGGTTTCCCAATATCAATAAGAGATAAGATAAACATTGAAGCACCATATCATAAACTTTGCAATGGAGGACATATAAGTTATATAGAATTGGATGATTATCCATCCGAAGATACAGTTTATGATATAATAAACTATGCTTACAGCAAGACAAATATAAGTTATATAGGAATAAATTTCCATATAAGATACTGCAAGAGCTGTGGAACTTATCTTCACGGAGAGGATAATTGTCCTAAATGCGGCAGTAGTGATATCCAGGGAGTATCGAGAGTTACAGGATACCTTTCATTGGATGAAAGATTTGGAGAAGGAAAAGTTGCCGAAAGAAAAGACAGGATATCGCAGGCTACAGGACGTCAAGTTTATTTTAAATAATATTGAAATTTAATTCAAGGGGATTATAGGTTATGGAAAACAAGTTAGTTAGGTTGGCTGGGATTGCTTATGAAAGCCTTGTCAACGGACCTGGACTTAGAAGAGTATTTTTTGCACAGGGTTGTGGTCATAACTGTGAAGGCTGTTTTAATCCCTCAACCCATGATTTTAATGGCGGACAGCTGATGAAGGCTGATGATTTGATTGACAGTATTGCTTTGAATCCTTTAATAAAGGGAGTTACGTTTTCAGGCGGCGACCCATTTTATCAAGCTGAAGCTTTTGGATATATGGCCAGCAGGATAAAAAAACTTGGACTTGATATATGGTGTTATACGGGATACAAAATTGAAAACATACTGAACAATGACGTTGTAGAGGCAGGAACATATCTTCTAAGCAACATAGATGTTCTTGTCGATGGAAAGTTTGAAGCTGACAGGCTGGATCCTAATCTTAAATTTAGAGGCTCCAGTAATCAGAGAATTATAGATGTAAAATCAAGTATGAAAAAAAAAGATATAATATTACTTGATATTTAGAACATAATAAGTAATAATTTAGTTGATATTGTACAAGGAAGTGATACTGTGGATAATAATTCTGAAATTGAAGTTTGCTCTTGTCATGAGGTTCATAAGGGCTGTATAGAAAATGTAAAAGAGAGTATGCTTTCAGAAGAGACTTCCCTTATGTTGTCCTCGCTTTTCAAGGTGCTCGGTGATCATACAAGGATAAAGCTTATGTATGCTTTATTGAAAAGTGAACTTTGTGTTTGTGATATAGCTGAGGTTTTAGGAATGAGTCAATCGGCAATATCCCATCAGCTGAGGATATTGAAATCTGCTCATCTTGTAAAATTCAGAAAGGAAGGAAAACAAGTATATTATTCCCTTGATGATCAGCATATAAATCAGCTTTTTAGTGCAGGGCTTGAACATGTAGAACACAGTTCTTAAAAAATAAAACTCCCCGTGTAATTTATAAAAATTGCATGGGGAGTTTTATTTCATATGCTGTAATTTAATATTTTTACTTTGTTAAATTCTTTTAGGCTTTTATCAAGCTGTATTGAATTTGTTCCTGTGTTTTCACTATTTTTAATATTTCTCAAAAAAGTTTCAAGACCGTCAAGCTGAAATGACAAAAGTTCAGTTTTATAATGCATGGGTATTATTAAGTGTGGATTTATTGATTTTGCAACTTTTGCAGCTTCTTTTCCATCTATTGTGAAGTTTCCTCCAACGGGTATGAAAAGCACATCTATATTCTTCAATTTTGAAAGCTGTTCATCTGAAAGCAGATGTCCAAGGTCACCGAGATGACATACCCTGTAACCATCCAGTTCTATTATGAAAATTATGTTTTTACCTCTTTTTGCCCCTTTTGCCTTGTCGTGATAGGAAGGAATTCCTAAAATTGATGTATCTTTAAAGTTGAAGCAGCCAGTTTTATCGATTATATTTTCACAGGTTAGTTCGGAAGTATAGTCATGATCAAAATGATGATGGCTTATAGTTACTACATTGACTTTTTCGCGAAATACCTTGTAGCCGGTTGTATTGTCGAAGGGGTCCGTAAGAATTCTTGTACCACCCGAGGATTCAAGCAGGAAACTTGAATGACCGATATATGTTATTTTCATAGAAATCACCTCATATTTTTATAATATACAACTATTATATAACATATATTTGTGTTTGATTCTTATATATAGATTTATTGGGTATCAATTCAATAATGTTTATATTATAATATAATTTGTAATATTGAAGATTAATTTGTATATATGTGAAATATATAGAAAGAGAGGTGCTAAATTGAAGAAACCTATTTCATACAAACTGCTTTTCAGCATTGTTCTCATATTTTCATTTGTTATGTTTTTAAGGAATGGAGTGGTATATGCTGCGCAGAATTATGATGGCAGTACTATTGGAAAAGATGTTGAAGTAAATAAAGTGTGGAAAATAACTTTTAATAGAAGTTTGGACAAGTCTACTGTGAACAGTTCCAATATAATTGTTAAAGATTCTAACGGACAGGTGGTATCTGCCGGCTTGAATACTGAAAACAATGGATGTACGGTGAGTATAACTCCTCAAGTAAATTATGAGTATGGAAGGGATTATACAGTTGTAATTCGAGGAGGAATAAAAACCTCCGAGGGAATTGAGCTTGGCAGGGATGTTCAATTTAAGTTTTCAACAAAAAAATCTCCGGACAAAAGCACAAACGGCAAGTATACAGTCACGATTGATGCTTCTCACGGGGGACAGGACAGTGGATCATTGTCGGACTCAGGAGCAAAGGAAAAGGATGTAAATTTATCAGTTGCTTTGAAAACAGGTGAAATATTAAAGCAAAATGGTGTAAATGTGGTTTATACGAGGACAGAGGACAAGGCACTTGACGATAATGCAAGAGCGGATATATCGAACAAGTCCAATTCAAGTGAATTTGTAAGCATACATGCAAATTCTTATTCCAAGGACAAAAATGTTAAAGGAATAGAAACGTATTATTCTGCGCAGAACAAGTCGGATCAGTCCAAGGCAGAAGCAGAAAGCGTACAAAAACAGATTGTGAAATTTACAGGCTCTCAAGATAGGGGAATAAAGGAGGCTTCTGCTGAAAAGGAGGAAAAGTTCAGTAAAATAAATGCTCCTTCTATAATGGTGTATTTGGGTTTTATGACAAATCAAAGTGAGAGTGATGCGTTAAGCAGTTCTGATTTTCAAAATAAGAGTGCAAAAGGTATTGCACAGGGAATATTGATGTCTTTAAATCTTGCTTATGAGGATAAAGATGAAAATCAAAACAACGAAGGAGATACAAAGGTGCCTCCGAATTCGGGCAAAAATCCGACTGTTGTCATTGACCCGGGGCATGGCAGGGGCGATGATGTAGGTTCAAGCGGAAATGGATATCAGGAAGATGATGTAACTCTTGATGTAGCACTTAAAACAGGAGCAATACTTAAAAATAAAGGGGTAAATGTAGTTTATACAAGAACAACGGATGAGAGGAAAACCAGTTCAGCTACTGTAACTCAAAGTCTTCAAAAGAGATGTGATGTTGCAAATAACTCCGGGGCAAAATTTATGGTGTCAATACATACGAATGCGTTTGACTCAAGTTCTGCTGAAGGTACGGAAACATTGTACTATACAGGAAGCAGCGAGGGACAGAAACTGGCATCACTTATCCAGAAAAATATTGTAGGAGCTATTGGTACATATGACAGGGGACTAAAGGATGGAAGCTGGCTGTACATAACCAGAAATACAAAAATAACGACGGTACTTACAGAACCGGGATTCCTTACGAATTCAAAGGATGCTTCGATTCTAGGGAATGATTCCGGAAGACAGAAGACAGCTGCGGCGATTGCGAAGGCAATATGTACGGCACTTGGTATTTCATAAAAATTTATCAAATAATTTGACAATGAAAAATCTGTATAATATAATGATAAGGAAATTATATTATACAGATTTTTATTGGTGAAAAGCGTTGAAGAGGAAGAGTACTCAAGTAATTTTACTAAAAGAGAGCAAATGATTGGTGAAAATTTGCAGTGAAGCTTGGGGAATATCACCTGACAGCTAGAAGTCCGAATGTTTGATTAAGTAAGACTTTTCGTATTTTCTGCGTTAAAGATTTAATATATTTTCACGTGAATATTTATTCATAGGTGGTACAGCGAATTTAACTTCGTCCTATTTTTAGGATGGAGTTTTTTACTTTTAAGATATACGAATGAGGAAAGGAGTTAAGTTATGTACGACAAAATCGATAATTCCAAGAATTTTACTGACAGAGAAAAAGATATAATTGACTTTTGGAAAGAAAACAAAATTGTTGAAAAAAATTTTGAACTTAATAAAGATGGAGAGTATTTTACATTTTATGATGGTCCTCCAACAGCCAATGGAAACCCGCATATAGGTCATGTACTGACAAGAGTTATGAAGGATTTCATTATAAGATATAAAATTATGAAAGGTTATAATGTACTTAGAAAGGCTGGGTGGGATACACACGGACTTCCTGTAGAGCTTGAAGTTGAAAAGAGCCTTGGAATATCAGGAAAACCGCAAATTGAAAAATATGGAGTGGAAAAGTTTATAAAAAAGTGCAAGGATAGTGTATTCACATATATAAGTGAATGGAAGGAAATGTCCGACAGAATAGGATTCTGGGTGGATATGGATGATCCTTATGTTACATATCATAATGACTATATTGAATCAGAATGGTGGGCACTTAAGAAAATATGGGAAAAGGGACTTTTATACAAAGGGTACAAGGTAGTCCCATATTGCCCTAGATGTGGAACTGCACTTTCATCTCATGAGGTATCCCAGGGATATAAAGATGTAAAGGAAACTTCAGTATATGTAAAATTCAAACTGAAAGATTCTGATAAATACATGTTGGCGTGGACTACTACCCCATGGACCCTTCCAAATAACATGGCACTTGTTATAAACAAGAGCTATGACTACGTAGAAGTAGTAAACAAAGGGGAACATCTAATACTTGCGGAGGCGCTCCTTGGAAAACTCGAAGGGGAATATGAAGTCATAAGCAAATTCAAAGGAGAAAAGCTTCTCGGACTTTCCTATGAACCAATGTTTAATTTTGCAAAGTTCGAAGGAAAGGCACATTATGTTCTTCACGGCGATTATGTAACACTTACAGATGGAACGGGAATAGTTCATACTGCTCCGGCATTCGGTGAAGATGACAGCAATATATGTAAAAAGTATGATATACCTGTTGTAAATTCAGTGGATACTCAGGGAAAATACAAAGAAGAAGTTACACCTTGGAAAGGTCTTTTTGTAAAAGATGCAGACCCCAAGATAATAAAATACCTTGAAGAAAACAATATATTATATAAGTCTGAGAAATTTACTCATTCATATCCATTCTGCTGGAGATGTGATACTCCACTTTTGTATTATCCTAGGAGAACCTGGTTTATAAAAATGTCTGCAATGAGGGATAAACTTGTTGAGAATACAAACAATACGAATTGGTATCCTGACAATATAAGGACAGGAAGATTTGGAAAGTTTGTAGAAGGTGTTATAGACTGGAACCTAAGCCGTGAAAGATACTGGGGAACTCCCCTTCCAATATGGGAATGCGAATGCGGGCATAAAGAATGTATAGGAAGCATTGAGGAACTTAAGGAAAAAGGTATGAATGTACCTGAAAACATAGAACTGCACAAACCGTATATAGATGCTGTAAAAATAAAGTGTCCTCACTGCGGAAAAGAAATGAAGAGAGTGTCTGATGTAATAGATTGCTGGTTTGATTCAGGTTCCATGCCTTTTGCACAACATCATTATCCTTTCGAAAACAAGGATGTGTTTGAGCATAACTTTCCAGCACAATATATAACGGAGGCGGTTGATCAGACAAGAGGATGGTTCTATACGCTTATGGCGATATCCACTGTGCTATTTGATAAGAGTCCTTTTGAGAATTGCATGGTTCTTGGGCATGTGCTTGACAAACATGGTCTTAAGATGTCAAAACATAAGGGGAATGTACTTAGTCCATCAGTTGTGCTTAACAGTGAAGGAGCAGATGCAAGCAGATGGTATTTTTACACATCAAGTGCTCCATGGCTGCCTTCAAGGTTCTATGAAGAAGCAGTACAGGACAGTCAGAGAAAATTCCTTGGAACTTTGTGGAATATATATTCATTTTATGTTCTGTATGCTGAAATTGACAAATTTAATCCTCTTGAACACAAGAATTTTGTTTCCAGCAATGTAATGGATAAATGGATAATGTCGAGATTGAATTCACTTGTGAAGGAAACGGAAAATCATCTCGATCATTATGAAGTTACACAGGCGGCATTAAATATAGGAGATTTTGTTGATAGACTTTCAAACTGGTATGTAAGAGTGAACAGATCAAGGTTCTGGAGTTCGGAAATGACAGATGATAAAATATCAGCTTATATGACTTTGTACAGGGTACTTGTAAAGCTTGTAAAGATTGCAGCACCTTTTGTACCGTTTATGACAGAGGAAATTTATCAAAACTTGGTTGTAAAACTTGATAAAAATGTTCCTGAAAGTGTTCATCTGTGCAGATGGCCTGAATGTGATGAAAAGGTAATAGACAATGAACTTGAAAAGAATATGGATGAGGCTTATAGAATAGTTAAGCTTGGAAGAAGTGCAAGAAATACAGCAAATATAAAGAACAGACAGCCTTTGTCGGGTATGCTTGTTAGTCTTAAAAATCTTCCAGACTATTATGGAGATATAATAAAGGATGAACTCAATATCAAAAATATACAATTTGGAGCGGATTTATCTAAATATGTAAATTTCGATATAAAACCGAATTTGCCTGTACTCGGCAAAAAATATGGAAAGCTCATACCTGGAATAAGAAAAGAAATATCCTCAATGAATCAAGTTGACCTTGCAAATAAGATAAGTTCTGGGAAAACCGTTGAAATTGAAGTACAGGAACAAAAGATAGACTTGAATCCTGAAAATGTTCTTGTTACAATGAAAGGGCTTGATGGATTTGCATTTGCAGGAGAAGAAACTGTTGGAATAGTTCTCGAAACTGAAATAACCAAGGAACTTAAAGAAGAGGGAGACTTGAGGGAACTTTTAAGCAAAATTCAAAATCTGAGAAAAGAAAGTGGATTCGAGGTTGCAGATAATATAAAGCTATATGTTTCAGGAGATGATTATCTGGAAGGTGTAGTTAAGAAATTCGAGGAACAGATAAAGAAGGAAACATTGTCAACAACTGTATTTTACAACGAAGATGCGTTATATAGTGATTACAAGATAAATGGCAGGGATTTTAAAATTTCAGTTGAACGTGTAAAAAGTAATTAGTTAAATTATAATTCAACAAGTTATAATCATTAATTATGATTATAACTTGTTTTATGTATTGCAGAAAAATGACATTAAATTATCAGAAATAGTGCAAACTAACTTGTAATAGTTTAACTTTATAAGTATAATTAAAAAAAAGAAATCGAATCGGTAGGTGAGTAGAGTATGGCAGCATCAATAAAAGATGTAGCTAGAGAAGCAGGTGTTTCTATAGCCACAGTCTCAAGAGTATTAAATGATGTAGATGTTGTGAATGAAGAAACAAAGAAAAAGGTACTTGAAGCAATAGATAAGCTTGGATATAGGCCGAATATAATAGCGCGAAGCTTGAAAACACAGAAGACGAAGACCATAGGTATAATCATACCGGATATATCAAGTCAATTTTATCCGGAGATTGTAAGAGGCGCAGAAGATGTAGCAAATATATATGACTACAATATAATGCTGTGCAATACTGACTTGGATTTTGAAAAAGAAATCGAATATCTAAGGGTAATGAAAGAAAAAATGGTGGACGGTATTTTATACATGAGTGCTTCCCTTGAGCCTAGTATTTTGAGCCTTATAAAGCAATTGCAACTTCCAATGGTGCTTGTGGAAACTGCAAATGATGCAGAAGACATTCCAAGTGTTACAATTGACAACAGAAAGGCTGCTTATGATGGAGTAAAATACCTGATAGAGAAAGGCAACAAAAATATTGCATATATAGGAATTGACGGAGACGAGGCCAACGCAAGTGCGCTTAGATATGGGGGATATAAAGATGCCCTTAAGGAAAGTGGTATCAGCGTAAATGAAGGAAATGTATATTTTGGTGCGTTAAAGGCTAATGATGGGTATGATGGAATGATTAACATTCTTGACAAGCAAAAAAATATAGATGCTGTATTTTGCTGTAGCGATGATGTAGCCATGGGAGCTATAAACGCATTGAGAGACAAAGGAATGAAGGTTCCTGAAGATGTGGATGTAATGGGATTTGGAAACATTTATTCATCTGCTATATTTTATCCTAAGATAACTACAGTATCTCAGCCTATGTATGATATGGGATCGGTTGGAATGAGGATGCTCATAAAAATCATAAACAAAAAAGAGATAGCTACAACGAAATATGTACTTGGACATAACTTGATAGAAAGAGATTCATGTAAAAAGTAAGTTGTGTTGAATACCTGGTCTAAGTTTAAAACGGGGGACTATTAGGAAAGGAAAATTTATGGTAGAAAGATTGATAGATCTTGTTATAATGGTTTTAGACAAGACAGGATATGTGGGTACTTTTGTTGCCATGGCACTTGAGAGTGCATGCATTCCAGTACCCAGCGAGGCTATACTTCCTTTCGGGGGGTATTTGAGTTTTTCCGGGAGATTGAACTTGATTGCCGTTATTATAATTGGAACACTTGGAGGAACTTTTGGGTCATGTGTTTCTTATTACATAGGTAAAATTGGAGGCAGACCTCTTGTTGAAAAATATGCTGAAAAATTGAAATTGTCTAAGTCTCACATAAATAAAAGTGATGAGTATTTTAACAGATATGGTGAAAGCATAGTCTTCTTTTCAAGACTTCTTCCAATAATAAGGACGTTTATTTCACTTCCAGCAGGTATAAGCAAGATGAACTTTAAAAAGTTTCTGGTTTATACTTTTATTGGATCATTGATATGGAGTATCATGTTGGCCTTTGCGGGTTATAAAATGGGTGAAAACTGGACAGCAATACGCGGACTTTTTCATTTTGCAGATATAGGTGTGGTAATTATAGTAGTTGTATTTGTATTATATAAAATGGTTTTAAAGTTCAGAAAAGTCGAAGATTGAAATTTCAAAGGACTTGATATAGGAATAACTTATTTCCTGTATTAAGTCCTTTTTTAATATGCATGTTTGAACTATTAAAAGGAATGATGTCATTTCTACATGAACTTTGTTTAACGATTTTATTGTACAACATTTATTCTTGATGGTATAATTTAACACAAAAGTAAGTATATGAATTAGCTGTATAAAATATTATAATAAATTTTTACAAAGGAGGATAATATGGATTACAGAGAAAAGGTTCAAAGAATATTTTTATATCTGCTTAGTCTGAAGAATGTAAATGAAAAGACAGTTAAAAATGTACACGATTATGATAAATTGTACTGGGAAGAAGAATTTTTTAATCTTCCAGGATGTACTTTAAACAAAAATCCGAGTAATGATTTTTGGATAGAGGTAAATAAAAAATGCAAAAAATTATATGATGATTTTTTTGAACTTTATCAAGAAAATGAGAAACACGGTGAAAATTTTGAAATAATATGTGGATATGGACTTCTGTGTTGGGATGTGAATAAAAAAAACATTGTACATCCAGTGCTTGAAACCAGAATGAAGATAGAATTTAATGCGTTAAAGAGAGCATTTGATCTTGTACCGTCTGGTAATACGAAGTTTCAGTCGAGTATATTTGAAGATATTGAAAATTTTGATATCAAAGACAGCCTGGAGTTTGAGAATAAAATAAACAATATGAATTTGGATCCTAGAATTAAAGATGATGTAAGGGATATATTTAAAAATATAATGGAGTGTATTGATCCAAAGGGGGAAATAAAAGAGGGGTATTTTTCAAAGGATAAAATTCAAACTGAAGGACATCCGGTATTATATAATACTTTCGTTGTATTTGTGAGAAAGAACAGCATGAAGTTATGGCAAAATGAGATAAACAATATATTGTGCAAAATAAAAGAAGGCTTTCCTATACCGGAGCCTATAAAACTTCTTGTAGGTGAAGATTGCAATTGTGCTGACAAGAATGATGATCCAGAAGATTGGAGCAAGATATCCGAGAGGGTTCTATTCCCTCTTCCAGCAAATTCAGAGCAGAAGGAGATTATAAAAAGAATATCGCATAATTGTGGAGTAGTTATGCAGGGACCACCGGGAACGGGTAAAAGTCACACTATAGTAAATCTGATATGTCATCTTCTTGCGTATGGAAAAAGGATTTTGGTAACAAGTCAAACTGATAGGGCCTTAAGGGTGCTTACCAAAAAGATACCTGACGAGATAAAACCTCTTTGCATAAGCCTTCTTGGTAACGATTCCGAGTCTTTTAAGGAACTTAGTGAGTCAGTTAGAAAAATAACAAATAATTTGTCTTCAGATCCGCGGAATATATCAAAGGACATAGAAGCACTGAAGCGACAGCTTGGTTATTGCGTAGACAAGCAAAAGCTGCTTTATATAAGGTTGAAAGAAGTACAGGATCTTGAAAATCAAACAATAAGCTATTCTGGAAAAAAGTACAGCCTTATAGATGCAGCAAAGTGGGTTAAAAATTATTCTTCAAAATATTCATGGATCAAGGATACTATAAATATAAAAAATGACATGCCTGTTTCAAAGGAAGATTTTGAGGTGCTGAAAGATTTACTTGGGGAGATCAGCAGAGAGGAAAAGTTAAAGTTTGACAGTATAAAAACTATAATAGATAAACTTCCAAAAGAGGAAGAGATAAAGTCTTTTATAGACAGATATAAGGAATTGAAGGTGAATTATAAAGAGTATGAAGAAAGCATAAAGGACTGGCATATACCATGCAATGACAGATGCAATTATGATGAGCTTTTAAATTCAATTGAAGAATGTGAAAATAGTGTTTCATTACTTAAAGGAACCATGTGGGAAAATGTATTTAAAAATTATGACAAGAGTGATGTTGTACGGCAGGTATTCAGGGAGTTATATTATAAGTCGCAGAGTTTGATAATGATTATTACTAAAATATCACGGGAACTTAGGAGTCATAAGATTGAGATGCCTGAAGAAGATGATGAGAGGTTTGTAGCAAATTTTGAAATTGTTTATAAAGTTCTGGAGGAGAAGAAAAAGTTTGGAAAGTTGTTTAAGATAATGCATCCGGAATGTGCATATATTTTTTCAAAATGTATTGTAGACGGCAAGCAATTTGAGGGAATGGATCAGGCAATTGTGATCAAATTGTTTTTACAAAAAAAATCTGCTTTGGATGAACTTGAGAATATATGGGAAAATACAATAAAAGATTATAACAAGAATAGTGAGATACAGGAAGATATTGACATGCTAAATATACAGGAGAATCTCAACAAGTTGGGATTGATTGTTGACTGGAACGACAGCTTCAAGTCAAAAGTCATAAGCAAACTTGGAAAAATAGCGATTACAAAGCCTGTTGACTGGTATGATATAAATACGTACAGTTATTTGGAAAGTTGCGTTAAAAATTTAAAAAGAATAAGGGAATGCAATGAGCTTAAGATATATTTTCGCAACTTAGACAAGCTGATGTCAGTTGTAAAAAAGGATATAGGAGATTGCACAAGTATTGTAGATATGCCAGAGGATAGTTTAAATGAATCCATAACGATGCTAAGTAATATAAAACAAAAAAGCATAAAGATAAATAAAATAAACAGTATACTTGATAGAATGAGCAGGATGTGTCCTAATACAGTAAAAGGTATAAGTGATAACTGGGGCAGGGTAGGTCATGTTTACAATGATATTGAAAAAGCATGGAGATGGGCTCAGTGGAATAATTTGCTGCAGAAAATAAAAGAACTTAATCCTGAAAAAATAGAGGAAGATCTTGAAAGGGAAAAAATAAAGGAAAAACTTATAGTAAAGGAACTTGTTGCAAAGAGCACATGGTACAATCAGATACTCAGTACTACGGAGAGTCAGAAGAGGAGCCTTTTTTCATGGATGCAGGCAGTCAAGAGAATTGGAAAGGGAAGAGGAAAACTTGTTAGCAAATATAGAAAAATTGCTCAGGATGAAATGGAGAAGTGCAAGGATGCCATTCCGGTGTGGATTATGCCCTTGAACAGGGTTATTGAAAATATAAAGTTAACGTCAAACCAATTTGATCTGATTATATTCGATGAAAGCAGCCAAAGTGATATATTTTCTCTTTGCGCCCTTATGAGGGCAAAAAGAGCTGTGATAGTTGGAGATGACAAGCAAATAAGCCCTGAAGTTGTTGGTATAGATCATAGAACGGTTTCAAGCTTGATAGATAAATATCTTGATAAAATACCTGACAAGCAGTGGTTTGATCTTCAAACAAGCTTGTATGATACTGCTATGAGAATTTTCCCAAATAGATTGATGCTTAAAGAACATTTCAGGTGTGTTCCTGAAATAATAGGATTCAGTAATAACAATGTGTATTCTGGAGAGATAAGGCCACTTAGATATCCTACTTTGAAAGAAACGTTTTATCCGCCTGTAAAGTCAGTACGGGTAAACGGAAAAAGGAGTACAACCAAACCTGTAAATACAGTGGAGGCAGAAGCACTTGTAGATCAAATTTTACGGTGCTGCGGTGATCAAAGGTACTATGGAATGACCATTGGCGTTATATCGCTTTTAGGAGAAGCTCAGGCGAATTTGATTGAGGGTATGCTTAGACAAAAACTCGGTGTGGAGGAGATGATAAAAAGGAGAATAATATGTGGTGATGCCTATTCTTTCCAGGGAGATGAGAGAGACATTATATTCCTTTCCATGGTAATTTCCAAAGATGTAAAATTTGCGCCTCTTTCAAGGGATGCAGATATAAGAAGATTTAATGTAGCATCAAGCAGGGCAAGGAATCAAATGTGGCTTTTCCATTCTGTAGATTTGGAGGATTTAAATAGTGAGTGTGTAAGATATTCACTGCTTGAATATTTCTTGAATTACAATAGATTTATTTCAAAGAAGGAAAGTGTGCAAAATGTGTTCCAGTCGGCTTTTCAACGGGATGTATATACTATGATAAGAAACAGAGGGTACAAAATAATACCTGAGATAAAGATTGGAAGATACAATATTGATTTTATGATAGAGGGTGATAGAAATAGAGTTGCAATAGTGTGTGATGGTGACAGCAAGGGCTTGAAATACAGTTTTAAAGAAAATATAGAAAGACAATTGGATCTTGAGAGGGTTGGATGGACATTTTTGAAAATAAGGGGAAGTCAGTTTTACATGGAACCGGAAAAAGTTGTGAATAAGCTTTTCAAAAAACTTGATGCCCTTGGAATAAAGCCTGGTTGTGCAAAAAAAGATATTTCGGAGCAGAAAAATTTAAAGGTTGTATAGATTCATGATATTTACTATAAGTTCATATAATGTGAATGAGATTTAAATAAAAAGCAAGATTTAATAAATAGGGGGAGAATATTTGTTATATGCATTGATTCTGGCTGGAGGTAAAGGCACAAGACTTTATCCTCTTTCAAGAGCTAAGAAGCCTAAACAGTTTTTAAAAATTGTAAACAATAAAAGTTTTTTAAGAAGTACGGTGGATAGAATAACTACGCTGGTAAACAAAGAAAATATATATGTAGTTACAAATGAAGAGTATATATCAAAAGTTCAAGAGGAACTTCCTGATATAAAGAGCGAAAACATATTTGCGGAACCCCAAAACAGGGAAACTGCCACGTGTATAGGGCTTTCAGCAGTAAAACTTTTGAAAAAGGATTGCTATGCATCCATGATAATACTTCCGTCGGATCATTATATAGGAGATCAGAAACTTTTTATTGACACTATAAAACAGGCAGTGGAAATTGCGGAGAAAAAAAAGGGACTTGTAACAATAGGTGTAAAACCTACACGACCTGAAACTGGGTATGGATATATAGAGATGGGAAAGAGAATAAGTGCACCAATTGCAAGTTTTAAAGTTGAAAGATTCCTTGAAAAGCCAAACTTGGAAGTGGCAAAAGACCTTATAATAAAAGGTACTTATCTTTGGAACAGTGGTATATTTGTGTGGCGGGCGGATGTATTTTTGAGGGAGATGCAAAAATACCTTCCTAAAATGTATAAAAATATGCTGACTATTTATGAGAGTCTCAATACTAGAAATGAGAGGAGTATAATAGAAGAACAATATAATTTAATAGATGGTATCTCGGTTGACTTTGGAATAATGCAGAAAACAAGAAAGGCATATGTCATAAAGTGCGAATTTGTTTGGGATGATATGGGGACATTTACTGCAATAGGTCGTTTTTTGAAAAGTTATAGAAGTAATAAAGTTAAAGGTAATACATTTTTAGAGGCTAGTGAAAACTGCACTGTATTTGGTGAAAAAAGATTTATAATAACCTTTGGTGTGAAGGATCTTATAATAGTAGACTCTGATGATGTACTTCTTGTAATGGACAAAAGCAAAGACCAGGAGGTTAAATATTTAGTGGACGTTATAAAAAATAAAGGCAGTTTAAAAGAATATTTATAAGTAAATATAAAACCGCTTAGATGTCATAACTGAGCGGTTTTATACTTTATAAGTTCCAGTTTTTGATTTCTGGACAAGCATTTGATTTCATGTTCCCGTTTTAAGGCATCTCCTTTTGATTTACACCTTTCAAAATATACAAGGGTTACAGGACGTCTTCCACGGGTGTATTTTGCACCAGCGCCAAGATTATGAACCTTTACTCTTTTTTCTATATTATTTGTATATCCGGTATAAAGTGTTCCATCCGAGCACTTCAGCATATATACATAGTTCATGGGACAATTACCTCCGGGGTTTGGTTTTGGATACGTATATATTATCTTTTATGTAGAATCGCCACTTGTATTCTGCAGCTTCTTCTGCATAATCTATACCTATTCTTTTTGATGATTCGATATCAAAATCTTTGTCGTTGTTTTCAAGTATGTATATATTATCTTTGCATAGATCTTCTCCGTTGAGGCTCCGGTCTATGTTGAGAGCCATGCATAGTTTGCCGGGTCCGTTTGTAAGATTCACCTTTTGACGATTTGAAAGTTCACTATACGGTTTGCCGAATCTGTTTAAAGACATGATGTCAAAATTGTTCAGTGGTTCTGCTGCCCTCACAAGTACCGCAGTTGGAATATCTTTGGATTCAGTTATTATATTGAAGCAGTTATACATTCCATATATCAGAAATACATAGGAGATTCCCGGGATACCATACATGACTTCAGTTCTCTTTGTACGTTTTCCACCATATGAATGCGCAGCTTTGTCGATTATTCCTTTATAGGCCTCAACTTCTACTATTTTGCTATATAAAAGTGTGTTGTTTGTTCTGTGTACAAGAATATTGCCGAGTAGTTTTTGAGCAACTTTTATAGTATCTTCTTCATAAAAGCTACGTTTTAGTTTTTCCATGGATTTCACGCCTTTCAATATTAGATTATATGAAGTAAAATGTAGTTGTCAAATAATTTATACTTATTATGTATACATGATTATGTTACAATTATCAAGAAATATAATAATATTATCTAAATCTTAGGAGGTTTTACAATGAGAGTACTTTATTATGACTGTTTTTCGGGAATAAGCGGTGATATGAACCTTGGAGCTATGATTGATCTTGGGGTGGATCCAAATTATGTTAAATCGCAACTTGCAAAGTTAAATATTAATGAATATAATATACTTATACAAAAAGATACCAAAAATGGAATTTCAGGTACGAATGTAGAAGTCATTTTATTACAAAAAACTCATCATGAGGAAAATCATTCTCATAATCACCATCACCATCATCATAGAAATCTAACTCAAATTGTTGAAATTATAAATTCAAGTGAACTTAGTTCAAAGGTAAAAACAATAAGTATTGAGATATTTAAGAAGGTTGCAGAAGCAGAAGCAAAAGTTCATAACAAGCCTGTGGATGAAGTGCATTTTCATGAAGTGGGAGCTGTGGATTCCATAGTCGATATTGTAGGTGCTGCTATATGTTTTGATTATCTTGATGTAGATCAAGTTTTATCATCAAGGGTTGAAGTTGGACATGGATTTGTAAATTGTGCACATGGTACGCTTCCGGTACCGGCTCCTGCAACATCAGAAATTCTGGCCGGAATTCCGATAACTGCAGAGGTTCCATTTGAGGCAACTACACCAACAGGAGCAGCAATCCTATCATATTTTGTATCGTCGTACACAGACAAAAAAGACTTTAAAATAGCAAAGGTAGGATATGGAATAGGAAAAACAGATAATAAGGAAATGCCCAATGTGCTAAGGGTCTTTATAGGTGAAAGCGATGAACTGGCATTGTCAGATGATAATTCTTCTGAAAAAGGATTTCTAAAAGACAACCTAAAGTTAATGGAGTGCAACATTGATGACATGAATCCTGAGAATTATGATTATGTAATGCAGAAACTGTTTGAAGCTGGAGCTGCAGATGCATATTTGACTCCTATAATAATGAAAAAATCAAGGCCTGCTGTAAAGCTCAGTGTTTTATATAAAGGTCAGAGAGAGGATTCTATAAGAAATGTAGTATTTTTAAATACTACAACTATTGGGATTAGAAAGTCTTATGTAGATAGAGATACTTTAAAGAGAGAAACCCAAAAAGTATCGACCAAATACGGAGATGTGAATATAAAAGTTTCGTATTACAAAAACAGAAAGATAAGGTTTAAGCCTGAATATGAGGATTGCAAAAAACTTGCAATTAAGAACAAGGTCAGCATAGATGAGGTTAAAAAAGAAATAATAAAATCATGTAATTAGTAATATAAATTGTTGAAATGTATATTATATAGGATAAGGTGAGGGCATGGATCTAGAGAATATAAAAAATATACTTGGAAAAGTGAAAAGTGGCAATTTGAGTATTGATGGTGCGGCAGAGAAATTCAAAGATATTTCATTCAAGGATTTGGGATATGCCAAAATAGACAACAGCAGGGAACTTAGAGTTGGTTATCCAGAGGTTATATATTGTGCAGGCAAAACTGAAGGGCAAGTGAAGGGCATAGTCGAATTTATGATGACAAAGGGAGATAATATACTTGCCACAAGGGCTGACAGGAGTCATTATGAGGCAGTGAGGTCAATATGCAGTAAAGCTGAATATAATGAAGAGGCAAAAATAATAACTATAAAAAACAGAAAGCTTGAAATTTCAAAAACATATATAGCTGTTGTAACTGCAGGCACTTCCGATATACCTGTTTCGGAAGAAGCTGCTGTAACAGCGGAAATGTTTGGAGAAAAAGTGGAAAGAGTATATGATGTGGGAGTTGCAGGAATACATAGACTTTTTGATAAAATCGATATTATAAGAAAGGCAAAAGTGATAGTTGTGGTAGCTGGGATGGAAGGCGCACTGGCAAGTGTTGTCGGCGGTTTAGTCGACAAACCAGTGATAGCTGTTCCTACCAGTGTTGGATATGGTGCAAATTTTGGAGGACTTTCAGCATTGCTGTCTATGTTAAATAGTTGTGCAAGCGGGGTGAGTGTTGTAAATATAGATAATGGATTTGGCGCAGGTTATCTAGCTAGCATGATAAATAGAATTCATTAAAGATTTAAGATAGAACGATAAAATTTTAACAAAATCCAGTGGATTTTTAGTGAATTATATCGTTATCATTGTGTCTGTATTTTATTATAACGTTTGTAATTCTAAAATAATTTAAATATATCTGTTTAGGGTGATCTGGCATAAAATTTGTGCAATCATGCCTTCACTGCTTAGGATGATTATGAATATCAAATAATATCTAGGATATTGCTGAATTGAAGATTAAAATAGTGGATGTTATAATGAAGACGCGGTTATGGAAACTGTAATTATACAAATTGTTTTTTTTATTATGTGTTGGAATAATCATTTCTTAATAATTTAATTGGGAGGAATGGCAAATGAATTTAACAGGAATGTTGGAAAAGACAACTAAGGATGCATTAGTCAAAGCTGGGTTGCAATTACTCAACAGTAAAAACCCTGAAAAAAGCCTTGATAAATTATTTGGACTTGTAAAGAAGGCGGTTGGAAAAAATGAGGGAAGTTTAGCTCAAATTTTGAAAGTCGAAGGTTTATACCATAATAATCCAGCTATACACGAGCTTGCTACGAATATTGTTGGAAAGACTAATAGAAACTGTATGGATAAATTTTTTACTAATTTTTTCGCCAATGCAGCATGGTATGGTGTTCCAAAGAGACAGAAATTTTTTAAGGAAACAGGCATAAAGACACCATTTACCATACTTATAAGCCCTTCTATGAGATGTAATTTAAGATGTACTGGTTGTTATGCAGCAAGTTACAGCAGAAAGGATGATATACCCTTTGAGGAAGTAGACAGGATTATAAAAGAGGCAAGGGATCTTGGAATATACTATTTTATAATTTTGGGAGGGGAACCATTTTTTAATGATTACATGCTTGATATATATGAAAAATATAATGATTGTATGTTTACACCATTTACAAATGGAACTTTGTTTACAGAAGAAATTGCAGACAGAATTCAGAAACTTGGGAATGTAATACCAATGTTTTCACTTGAAGGTTTTGAAGAGGAAACTGATAAAAGAAGAGGAAAGGGTGTATTCAAGAAGGTAATGCACTCAATGGATTTATTGAAGGAGAGGGGAATTTTATTTGGAGTTTCTTCTGCAACAGGGAGATATAATATAGATACAGTAACTTCTGACGAGTTTATAGATATGCTTGTAGAAAAGGGTTCTAAGATGAGTTGGTATTTCCTGTTTATGCCAGTTGGGAAAGAGCCTGATACAAATGGAATGCTGACGCCGGAACAAAGGATAAAGCTTGGAGAAAGAATAAGAAAAATACGTACTACAAAGCCATATTTCACTATAGATTTCTTTAATGACGCTCCTTATGTTGGAGGATGTATAGCGGGAAAATTCTACTGTCATATAAATTCTAAAGAGCAGGTTGAACCATGTATATTTGCACATTTTGCAGTAGATGATTTAAAAGGTGGCAAAAAGCTTGTTGACGCATTCAAATCTGATTTCTTTAAGGAATTAAGAAACAGACAGCCTTATAATCGCAATTTGCTTCTTCCATGTATGATGATAGACAATACAAAACAAATAAGGGACATAGCAAAGAGGACTGGAGCAAAGCCTACGGATGAAGGTGCGAAGATGATGCTTGAAGATGCTAAATTCCAAAAGAAACTTGATGATTTATCAAGGGATTTCAGACCATATGCAGAGAAGGCATGGAAAGAGGAATTTAATTCACAGGGAAACTATAAGATGTCAAAAGGTTGAAGAAAAGACTGAAGAAATTGTTCTTCAGTCTTTTTAATCCAATAAAGTATTGGAGTTAAGCTGCTGCATTATTTGTGTTATAATATTTTATATGATTTTAGATAGGAGAATATTCATGAAAATATATATGAAGTGTGTTGTTATTTTTATACTTATCATGACTTTAAGTATGCTCACGTCCTGTCAGAAAAGAAATGACCAGAGTAAGAGAAAAAACTATTCTGGAAATATAAATATTTTAACGGATAAAGATCATAAAGCTCAATTTGAGTTTGCAGCCAGAGAGTTTGAAAAACAGTATAAACGAGTATCAATAAATGTAAAAGTCGGAACTTATGATTATAAAAATAGTAGCAGTTTATTTAAAAACAATAATATTGATATGTTTACGCTGAAAGATGAAGATTTGCAGTATATAATAGATAAAAATAAAAAAGACATTTTAAATCTTACAGAGGATGTTTCCGGTTATAGGGGATCAATACAGTCAAATGAAATGCACAATTGTATTATAGATGGAAAGGTTTATGCGATGCCGTGGGATGCACTTCCCAAGCTTATAATATATAGAAGAGATGTATTTAAAAATGCAGCAGTAAATCCCCAGGACATTAAGACATGGAAAGATTATATAGAAGTTGGAAATAAATTATATCAGGAAAAGGGTGCGTATTTTACAGGAAACTATAAACAGGAAAACAACCTGAATTTAATTCTTGCAAACCAACTTGGAAGCAGTTATCTAACAAAGGATAAAAAGTTGGATTTTAAATCTGAAAAGTGGAACAGGATATTTGGTACGGAAAAGGATATTTATAAAAATTCTTCGGTCATGAATTTCTATTCCAAAGATGAACTTTTAAGTCAGGCAAAGGATAGCAGAATTTTAGCTATTGTTTCAACGCCATATATTGCACATGACTTGATGAAACTTATGCCTGATGCTAAGGATTTGTGGGGAGTTATGGAGATCCCCTCATTTGAACCTGGAGGAAATGTAAGTGTGTCTTTTGGAGGAGTCAATATTGTTATAAACAAAAATTGCGAAGACAAGGGAGTTGCAGAAGCATTTATGAAATTTGCACTTACGGACAGCAAACTTCAAATTGATCTTCTGAATAATTATGGAAGACTTCCTGTATATAAAAATGCATATTATTTTAAGGACATAAATAAATACATTTCTTATTACAACAGCAGTATATGGAGTCTTTTCATAAAAAGTGAGCAGGGTTCGTATAATATGGAATATACAGAGAAGTTTCCAGATATAAAAGACAGTATAAACACTATATTGAATGAGTCCAATATTAAAAACACAGATTCAAAAATATTGATTTCGAATCTTGAGAAAATCAATGTGGAAAAATAAATAAAAGTTAAATCCCTATAAACGTTTACAAAAAGTGAATTTTGTTATATAATTATCTCAAGGGATAATCATAGGGATTTTTTTAAATAGATAAAATCTTTTAACTAGGAGCGGAAAACTAGTTAGAAGATTTTATTTTTTATATGTGATGATTTAGTATTTTTTCATATATTTTAACTGTATTTTGAGCGGTTTTTTTCCATGAAAACTTTTTTGAACGTTCCAGACCTTTTAAATTTAATTCATTCCATATGGTTTTTTCGTTTAAAATCGCCTCTATTGAATACATAAGACTTTCTGTATCGCCCGGTTCTATTAATATTGCACTGTCGCCAGTTACTTCAGGAATGGATGATGTATCTGAAGTAATAACTGGAGTACCACAGCTCATGGCTTCAAGAGGTGGAAGCCCGAATCCTTCGTATAGGGAAGGGTATACAAATAGATCCGATGCGTTATAAAAAAATGGCATCATTGAGTTGTTTATAAAACCTGTGAATTTTGTGCTGCCATCTATATTCAACTGACAGCAGTAATCTTTTAATTTCTGTGAATCATCCCTATCGGAACCTACTATAACAAGGTCGTAGTCTTTATCTAAATTTTTATGAACCATTGAAAAGGCTTTTATAAGTGAAGCTACATTTTTTCTTGGACTGAACCCGCCTATATACAGTATGAATGGTTTTTTTATATTGTATTTAAGGTATACCTTGTTTTTCGAAAGTTCTTTATCGATTGGTTTATATTTATCATCAGCGGCAAGAGGAGTAACGAATATCTTGTCTGCGTCTATAGGAAAGAATTTCAATATATCCTTCTTTGAACACTCAGATACAGTTATAATTGCATCTGCTGTATTTATAATTCTTGGCATTTCCTTTAAGAATTTTGTAAGGTAACTTGGACCTACGGTTTCAGGCAATATATATGGTATCAGATCATGTACGGTTATAACTTTTTTGCAGCATATATTTTCTGAAATGCCTATACCGTTCTGGGGTACGTGATATATGTCTATGGATTCATCCCTTAAATTTTGAGGAAAATAGTATTGTTCAAAAAATCTATGTTGTTTTTTTGAGGCTAGTACTATCTTGGTGTTTTCTTTATCAAAGGATTGATATTTATTTCCAGACCAATATATATGATAAAAATTTTCCTTATGATTTTTAACCATATAGGTTAATATTCTATCTGTATAAGTACCTATGCCGGTACCTTTATACCAGTTGATTCCCCGTGCATCGATGGCAACTTTCATTAATTCTACCTCCATATCAAAGCAAGATGAAGTAAATTGGGCCTTTGACTTAAGGCACTATAATATATACTATTGCTGTGTATATAAAAAGGTGAATTGCAAGACTTGGAACATACATAAATATTTATTCATATACTACCAATATAGTGATTTTGGGAGGAAAACGTTGGATATTTCAACAATACGAGATGTTATTGAACGTAATTACAATATCCATGCTGAACGTATAGAGAAAATAAAAAATGTATATAAAATCAGTTCTTGTACAGATACATTTTGTTTAAAAGTAATAAATTATGATAGAGGTCACTTCATTTTTATTGTTTCGGCTATTGAACATTTACAAAATAAGGGTTTTAGAAATGTTCCCGGAATAATAAAAACTGTAGGTGGAAAAAGATATATAAAAATAGAAGACAGGTTTGCATATCTTACATTATGGATAAATTCAAGGAATGCAGATTATAACAGTAAAGCTGATATTTCTCTTGCAGCTTCAAAGCTGGCTGATCTTCACAACAAGAGTCTGGGGTTCAGGCTTACAGATGAAATGAATCCCAGAATAGGATGGTTCAAATGGCCGGAGACATTTGGGACAAGGCAAAACGAGATACGTGATTTTAAAGAAAAAATTTTAAAAAAGGATAGAAAAACGGAATTTGATAACATGTATATACAAAGGATGGATGATGAAATTGAAAAATGTGTGTCTTCTAGGAAGAATCTGATGGAGAGCTATTATCTGAACAAAATGAAAAAAGAGATTGTGGGAAATGGATTTTGTCACCATGACTATGCTAATCATAATATACTTATAACTAAAGAAAATGAAGTACATGTAATAGATTTTGACTATTGTATGCTGGATACGCATCTCCATGATTTGGGAAGTCTTCTTATAAGAGTTATGAAACATGGAAGGTGGAGTATGGGGAGAGCAGTATTTGTATTGGATGCATATAATGCTGTAAATAGAGTTTATAAAAATGATATTCCGATTATTGCTTCTTTTATAGAGTTTCCACAGGACTACTGGCAGATAGGAATTCAGTATTATTGGGAAAAGAAAACCTGGAGTGAAGATACATTTATAAGAAAGCTTGAAAAATTATTTGATGATGAAGAACAAAGACAGGAATTTGTAGATGAATTCAGATTAAAAAATTACAGATGAAACAAAAGGGAGGGAGATTAATGTCTCATAAAAAGAGACGGGAAGATAAAACCAAGGAAGAAAATATGGACCTTGGATATTATGAAAACAGGGTGAACAGTTTAAAGAAAACAGTAAAACAGCTCCATAAAATCAAAAAAAAGAAAAAGGAAGTTCGTGAGCTGGAGAAAAGGAAAAGAAAAATATTTAAAAAAATAAAAAAGCATAGATGAGAAGCTATTGATAAATACAGAATGAGGTGATTTTTTAGTGTATTATGATAACCTTGATTCATGTTTTTACAAATATCTTCAAGATAGAAAAATAATTAAAGTAGATGATTTTGAGACGAAAGACATAAGTGCAAGCATGGCCGAAATAGAAGAACAAACAAGTATAATAAATGATTTTCATAATAGAATGTGTGGATATACAGGAAGAATGAACAAGAGATTGGGCAATAGTCTTGGAAGGCATGTTGAACAGTATAAGGTTTATATAAGAAAGCTCTCTAAATATATCCGAAAAATAAAGAATAAAGGCCCGGAGACGGATTTTGAAAAGCTTATTTGTGAAAATGGAATGTATTATGTTGAAAAGGCTAAAAAGTGTATTGAAAATATATATGAAAATAATTATATGTGTCTTCTTAAAAGAAGCATGAATAAAAACGAAGTTTGTCTTAAAAATGTTTATTTGAATAACTTAAGAAAAGTCGGAGATACAATAGAAGTTATAAATTTAAATGGATGCGCCTACAATATGATTGAAATGGATGAGATAAATTTACTCAGAAAAGTGAAAAAGAAATTGAGATACGAAGAGGTGGAAACTTTTGCAGCGGCATTTTGTAAAATGTCCAGTCTTGACAAGGACAGCTTTGAATTTATAATGTCGGTATATAGTTATCCTGTTGAATTCATGAAGTGTTGGATTAAATATAAGAATAACCCTGCCAAAGAAAAAAAAATTGTCAGGGAACTCATGAAAATCATGAAGACATAAATTAAGTGTTATCAATTATTTGGAGGTATTGTTCTTGGCATATAGGTATAGTGATAAGAAGTATCTTACAAAATATGATTTGTGTGTCGAACTTTTCAAAGACTTTAATTTAAAAGCGTATGATGTAGTTCCATTGAGAAATGTGTATATGGTTTCTACAGATAAGGGCGATAAAATTTTGAAGAAAGTTGAGTATACCATAGAGGAATTGAATTATATATATGATGTTGTAAAATATATAAAGAATAGGTTTAAAAAAGTAGTTAATTTTGTAAAAAACAAAGATGGAAATATATATACCATTTGGAACGGGGATATGTATTGCATTATGGATGTAGTATGTGGAAATGAATGCAATTTTAATAATCCAATAGACCTTACAATAGCATCAAGGACCCTTGGAGAGCTTCATGCAGCATCGGAAGGCTTCAAAACAGATTTGAGAAACAAATATGCAAATGGAAAAATTATTGATATATTCAAGAGAAGAATTGGAGAAATGGAATTCTTCAAAAAGATTGCAGCAATTCATCAGAATAAAAATGAATTTGATGAGATATTTATAAGAAATGCAGATTATTATACCGAGGAGATAAAAAAAAGCATAAGTCTGCTTGAAGAAGCCGGTTACTACAAACTGTGCAGTGAAGATGACAAGGTGGTTGTATGTCATAACGACCTTGCACACCACAATATATTGATATCCAGCGGCGAAGCGTATTTCATAGATTTTGACTATGCTGTAATTGATATAAAAGTCAGAGATTTATGTAATTTTATAAATAAAGTTGTAAAGAATTTTGCTTTTGATATAAAGAAAGCTGAATTGATAATAAAAAATTATTGTAGAACAAATTCTCTCAGCAACAGGGAAATGCAAATTTTAAATGCCATGCTTAACTTTCCCTATGATTTTTATACTATATCCAGAGATTATTATACAAGACGCAAGGAATGGGATGAAAGTGTATTTTTATATAGGATGAAGAAAAAATCTTCTTACAAAGAAGACAGAGAGGAATTTTTAAATGACTTCTATCATATTGTATTCAAATAAAAGTAGTTTTTGTATATAAAAAAGTTTGCAGGTATATGCAAACTTTTTTTAAAATTTAATTTTCATTTAGTATTTTTCCATATATATTTAATGTTTGTTCGGCGGTTTTTTTCCAGCTGAACTGAGAAGATCTCGATATTCCGGATTTCACAAGTCTGGAATAAAGTTGTTCGTCGGACAGTATATTGAACATGGCAGAACACAATTCATCGTGATTATCAGGATCTATCAATAAAGCAGCATCCCCAACCACCTCCGGGATTGATGTTCTGTTTGAAGTTATAACGGGTATTCCACAGGCCATTGCTTCTATTGTAGGCAGGCCGAAACCTTCATAGAATGAAGGATAAACAAACAGTTTTGATGCATTATATATATAAGGAAGGTGTTTTATTGATATAAACCCGGGAAAGATGACTTTATCCTGGATACCAAGCTTTTCTGCACATTTCCTGTATAAACTATAGGATTTTCCCTTGTTTCCTGCGATAACAAGGCTTATAGGTTTTTGGTACAACGAAACAAGCTTACTGAAGCTTTTAATTGTTCCTATTATATTTTTCCTTGGACTGAAACCACCTACATACAGTATAAAGTCGCCATCTATAGAATAGTATTTTTTAGCTATATAGCGGCTTATATATTTGTCCAGGGGTTTGTATATATCTTCACTTGCAAGGGGTGTCACATATATTTTGTCTTTTGGAAAATCAAAGGCCTTTATTATATCTGATTTTGAAAAATTGGATACTGTGATTATTCCATCACATTTTGGTATTACTTTAGGAATATATTCCGAAAATAGTTTCAAGTATCGTTCACTTACGGTTTCAGGCATCCTGTATGGTATGACGTCATGAAGAGTTATAACAAATTTGCAATTTTTTATAGAAGACAGCCCAACTCCATTTTGGGGAATGTGATAAAGTTGTACTTGTTCATTTCTTAATATATTCGGGGTATTTACTTCATCCCAAAAATTATCCTTTTTATTATCCTCGATATCGTTGATCTTGAAATTTTTTTTTATTTTCATCTCAGTTCTGCAGTCCTCAGGCATGAATACAGTGTAGTTGTTTATTCTGTCTATTTTGTTCAAACAATTTATTAGTTGATAGGTGTAAGTGCCTATGCCAGTACCCCTATACCATTTTGCAGCACGTCCATCAATTCCTATTCTCATAATAAAATTCCCCATAAAATTAGTATGTTTTATTATATTAAAAGACTATTAAAAGTGTTAACGTTCTTCTAAATTAATATGGGTCCTCATATAAATATATAGAGGTGATTAAACATGATGCGAGAATTTGAAATAGAGAGGCAGTTTGGTATTAAAATTGAGACAATGAAACCTAATAGGGGTGTATATTTTTTAAAAACGGACAAGGGACTCAAGTGTTTAAAGAAAATAAATTATGGAACGCAAAAACTCTTGTTTGTATATGGAGCAAAGGAGCATCTCATAAAAAATGGATTTCCAAGGGTGGATAAGTATTCCGTTAATATAAACGGTAACCCCTATGCACTTGTTAATGAGGATATATATACTTTATCTGAATGGATTCCCGGTAGAGAATGTGATTTCAAGGATGATGTTGACATAAAAAATGCAGCAAAATGTCTTGCAAATCTACATCAATGTTCCAAAGGGTATATACCACCTGAAAACAGCAAATTGAAAACTGATCTTGGAAGATGGCATCACTTGATGGAGAAGAGAGTCAGATCTCTTGATAAAATGAGGGATATGGGAAGAAGAAAGAGCAGTAAGGGAAGATTTGATGTAAATTATATAAAGGAGGTAGAGTTCTACAAAGATTTTGGAAAACGGGCTCTGAACATTCTCAAAAATTCAAAGTACAATGAATTGTGCGCAATTACGGAGGAAGAGATGAGCTTCTGCCACCATGACTACACATATCACAATATCATAATAGATGATGACAATAATGTGAATGTAATAGATTTTGATTACTGCAAGAGAGAAATAAGGGCATATGACATATCGACTTTTATGATCAAGGTTTTAAAGAGGGTTAATTGGGATATTGAATATGCCAAGCTTATAATAGACTCTTATAATGAAGTGAATGAGCTTAGAGAGGAAGAGTATACTGTATTGTTTGCGTTCTTGCTGTTTCCTCAGAGATTTTGGAGACTTGCCAACAGATATTACTACAATGAAGTAAACTGGCCTGTCAATACATTTAACAACAAGATTGAGCAGATCATACATGAAAAGGAAAAGTATGTGGAATTTATTGATAAGTTCAAAGATATTTATAATCTAAAAGAAGTATGATGATTTGTTTTATGTTTCTAAAGGTCCTTTTGGCTGATTTTTAAGTGGCTGAAGGGACTTTTAATTTTCAAAATAATGCACCTAAATTTGTATTTTTCATATTATATTTATTATGACTACTGTGCGGAGATGAATATATGAAAATAGGTGACATGGTTGTTAGAAAGTCATATGGAAAAGATATAACCTTTAAGATAATAGGGATTGACTGTAATGGAGATAAAACGATTTATACATTGAAGGGTACAAATCTTAGAATAATAGCTGATGCCAAAGAAGATGACCTTGAAATGGTCTCGGAAAATTCCATGACCGATAATGAAAAAATATTTACAAGACAAGTTGACAATTCAATAAGAAATATTTTAATGAATAGGAATGGATTTAGAGGATATAGAGGAGAAGAATGCCGGCTTTTAAGATTTACACCAAGTAATTCCAAAAATGAACTCGCTTTTGGAAGACCAGGAAAAATACTGCATGTAGATGGTGATTCAGAGTATCTTGAAGTCTGTCTTAAGGTGTATAAACAGCTTATGCTTGAAGTAGTTGGAAAAAATATACCAGAAAAGGAACAACCCTCAAAGGTTCTTGAACTTGTAAAGAATATAAGGCCTGATATTGTAGTTATTACAGGGCATGATTCTATTGCAAAAGACAGTGGTAACTATACGGATTTGAATAATTACAAGAACTCGAAATATTTTGTGGAAACAGTGTCTGAACTTAGAAATTATGAACCGAATTATGATGATCTTGTTATATTTGCAGGTGCATGCCAATCTTGTTATGAAAGGATTCTTGACTCTGGTGCAAACTTTGCAAGTTCTCCGAGCAGGGTGCTTATTCACTGTCTTGATCCTGTATTTTTGTGTGAAAAAATAGCCTATACCAATATAGACAAGGTTGTTTCAATTCAAGAAGCCCTTGAAAATACAATAACGAGAACAAATGGAATAGGCGGCCTTCAAACCAGAGGAAAGTATAGAGAAGGGTTTCCGAAGTCACCTTATGTATAAATTTATTTAGAATGTAAATAATATTGTATATATAAGTCATTAGACGAAAACTTGATTATTAATGAGTTAAATCATTATATCCTGTTCTTGTTTACAAAAAATTAATATTGACAAAAGTATTTATTAAATGTACAATAATATGTCTTGCTTGACATTATACCCGCGAGGGTATATAATATAAGGGTAGAGAGAAGGTGTTTAGTATGGTAAAACCAAATATTTTGGTTTCTATAAGGAAAGATATTGAAGGTCATGTAGGCGATAAGGTTACTCTAAAGGCCAATGGAGGCAGAAGAAAAGTATTTGTTAATGAAGGAGTAATAGAGAAAGCCTACCCTAGTATATTTGTAATCAGACTAGAAAACGACACCCAGAGAAAAGTCACATATAGCTATTCAGATGTTTTAACTAAAACAGTTCAATTAGTATTTTCAGCATAATATATTATATTTATTCCATCTATACACTGTAAAATAGGATAATAGCTTGGAAACATAAAGACACCAAGCAGTTTTTATTTATACCCCATCTATTTGATGGGGTAATTTTCACATCTTAATTATACTTTAAAGCTTATCTTAATTCAAATATATTTATAATAATTTTATATTTATTTTGTCATATTTTATATGTTTCCTATATATAAATAAGTAGTAGATTCTATGAGGAGGATAAGTCTATGAGTATAGATTTGGTTAAGGAAAATATAGAATGTGAACAACTCTTGGATGAAAATTTTTGTGACACTATAGTAAAGGCTGAATATGTAATACCTGATACACATCCCGATGTTTCCAGTATATTAGTTCTCAATGCATCTCCGGTTATAACCAACCAGGAAGTTATGCAGGATAAGGTATTTATAGAAGGGAAAATTGAGTTTAACGTACTTTATCTTACAGAGGAAGAAGAAAAGAAAACAGTATATAGTGTAAACTATACTGGTGATTTTTCGAATTATGTGGAGATACCAGGTGCAGAACATACAATGAGTTGTGATTCAAGCTGTTATATTGAACATATGGATTGTATGGTGGTAAATGAGAGAAAAGTACAAATAGAAGGTATAGTGAAGTTGAAAGCTGAAGTCTATAAAAATTATAACTTTGAAGTTGTAAAGGATATGGAAGGTCAGGAGAACATACAAATGCTCAAAAATCCAGCTACTTTAGATAAGATAATGGGTAAGGTTTCCGGAAATCTTATAGCAAAAACCGAAATTCAAATTCCTTCTGAGAAGCTTCAGATAGGAGATATATTGAAAATAGATACCTTGATTCATAAAAAAGATGTCAATGTTTTAGATGATAAAATTCAAGTTTCTGCATCCGTGCTCATAAAACTGATGTATAGAGGAAAAGACACTGGAGAAATAGTTATGGTCGAAGATGATGTACCTGTTGAAAAAGAGATTGAGTTAAAAGGGGTAATGCCTTCAATGGACAGTTTTACCGACTTTATTATGGATGGACTGGAATACAATGTGCGTGAAGATGACCTTGGAGAAGATAGGATAGTTGAGATTGAAGCACTTGTAAAATCAAATACCAAAGTTATGTACAAGGAGGATATGGATATAATTGAAGATGCATACTCGCCAAACTCGCTCATGAAAATAGATAAAAAAGACTATGAACTTAATGTAATTCATGGACAAAATACAGTTGAAAATATGGTGAAGTCAAATATAGAGCTTGGTGATAATGAGAGACTTCAGAATATATATATGTGTAATGGAGATGTTTGCATTACTGACAAGAAAATAGTTGAGGACAAGGTAATTGTTGAAGGCGTGGTTAATGTAAAGGCGCTTTACAGCAATTCTGACGGAGATATAAAAAAGGCGAATGAAGAAATACCATTCACATGTCCTGTAGATGTGCCGGGAAGTAAAATTGACATGCAGTGTGTGGCAAAGGTATCAGTGGACAGCATAAATGCTGAAATAGAAGTAAATACTATAGCAGTAAAAGCTATATTGGAAGTTTATGCTAGAGTCAATTATGTAACTCACAAGGAGTTTTTGGTAAATGTAGATAATCTGGATGGAAAAATGCCTGATAAAAAGGCAAGCTTGACCATATATGTAGTTCAAAATGGCGATACGCTGTGGAAAATTGCTAAGAGATATTTCAGTACCATAGAAAATCTGGTAAAGTTAAATGACATAGAAGACGCTGACAATATAAAAATAGGCGACAAACTTCTAATACCAGGCAGAGCCATAATTTAAACGGTTATTCAAAGTAAATTTGACTTATTGAACTTCAGTGATTTGTGGGCTGAAGCTTTTTTTTGCTCGATTATTTATTTTCCTAAGATTTATTGTATGTATAATTTCCATTAATGTGGTGAAAATAACATATATAAATAAGAAAGGATGCGTCACTTTGGAAGAAAAATTGGAAGGAAACTTGATAATAATAGGAGGAGCTGAAGACAAACAAGGTGATAGAAATATATTAAAAGAAGTTTGCGGAAAGCTTGACAAGGAAAAAGATACATTGGTAATTGCCACAATAGCATCCCAGGTGCCAGATGAAATGGGACGGCAATATAAGACGATATTCAATGACCTTGGAATAAAAAACATAGAAATACTGGATATAGAGAATAGAAGGAATGCCTATAGGCAGGAAAACATAGATAAAGTGAAAGATGCCTCGCTTGTTTTTTTTACAGGAGGGGATCAACTCAGAATAACAAGCCTTATAGGGGGAACACCCTTATGTGCAAAAATCAAGGAGCTGTATGAGAATAAATGTACTTTTGTTGGTACATCTGCAGGAGCTTCGGTAATGAGCGATACCATGATAGTTACAGGACCGGAGGAGGAATCTCCAAGGAAGTGTACATTAAAGATGGCCCCGGGACTTGGACTTATAAAAGGCGTTATAATAGACCAGCATTTTGATCAAAGAGGCAGGATTGGCAGGCTGATGGTGGGAATTGCCGAGAATCCGGAAACACTTGGCATCGGAATAGACGAGGATACGGCTATAGTTGTGGATGACAAGGGAGAATTCAAGGTTATAGGTTCAGGGGCAGTGTATGTAATTGACGGGTCCGGCATAAGCTCCAGCAATGTGTCAGAACAGTACCCTGATGAGGTATTGTCAATTTTTGATGTGAAATTGCATGTACTTAAAAGCGGTGACAGCTTCAATATATTAAACAGGATGCCGCATAGTAATTAGGAGGATTCAATTGATATGAAAATAGATGATATTAAAGTTTTTGAAGGAAGAAACATTTATTCCCACAAAAGGTGTATTAAAATGTGTGTAGATCTGGAGGGATATAGTGAAATTCCTACTAAGGATATAGAAAACTTTAATGACAGATTAATAAGGACCATACCGCAGCTTAATGAACACAGATGTGGGATAGATGAAGAACACGGATTTAGAAAAAGACTCTTTGAAGGTACATATCTTGCACATGTATGCGAACATATGATAATTGCCATTCAAAATATGCTTGGAATTGATGTAGCCTATGGAAAATCCAGGGAGATATCAGGCCAAAAATATTATATAGTATTTCAATACATATATAAAAATACTGGAATACAGGCTGGGAAAATTGCAGTGGATATTGTAAATGCATTAGTAAGTCAGTCAAGTTATGATTTTACCGGAGCTATGAATACATTGACAAACTTGTTTAGGTACGAGGAAGTGGGGCCTAGTACGGCATCTATAATACAGGAAGCTAAGAAAAGAGGCATTCCGGTTACAAGAATCGGGGATAATAGTGTATTTCAACTCGGATATGGTAAATACGGTAAAATCATGGAGGCTACAATATCCTCAAATACAAGGGCGGTGTCTGTGGATATTGCATGCGACAAGCTGCTTACAAAGGAGATATTGAAAAATCAATGTCTTCCGGTAGCACCAGGCGACTTGGTAAGGGATGAAGATGATCTTGTATATAAAGCGGAGGATATAGGCTATCCTGTGGTATTGAAACCGAGAAGGGGAAATCAGGGCAGAGGTGTATTTGTTGGCTTGAATGATAGACAACATGTTATAGATGCATACAGGAAGATTTGCGGAGAATTTAGTGATATAGTAATAGAAAAAAACGTAGACGGAAAAGATTACAGAATTTGTGTTGTGGGAGGAAAGGTCACAGCTGTCTCTCAGAGGATTCCACCCTATGTTTTAGGTGATGGAAAAAGGACTGTAAGAAAACTTATAGAGAATATTAATAAAGATATATTGAGAGGATATGGGCATGAAAAACCGCTGACAAAAATAAAAGTGGATAATCAGCTTTTATCATATATAAAAAATCAGGGTTACGATTTGGAAAGTATACTTGAAAAAGGAAAAAAACTGATTTTAAGAGAAAATGCAAATCTCTCTACAGGAGGAAAGGCTGTTGACTGCACCGATGAAATATGCAGGGAGAATATAGATATATGCGAGAGAGCTTCAAAAGCCATAGGCCTTGATATATGTGGTATAGATTTGTGCTGCCTTGATATATCAAAGCCTATGGATAAAAACGGAGCTATAATTGAAGTGAATGCTGCACCAGGGATAAGGATGCATCATTATCCAAGCAAAGGGAAGGCAAGAAATGTGTCAAAGGCAATAGTGGATGAAATGTTCAAAGACAAACAATTTACAATACCTATTGTTTCAATTACAGGAACCAATGGTAAAACAACAACTACAAGACTTATAGCGCATATACTTGCACAGACAGGATGCAAGGTTGGCATGACGACAACCGGCGGAATTTATGTAGACGGAAAATGTATATATACTGGTGATACTACAGGATACTATAGTGCAAAAGCGGTGCTGAACAATCGGGAGGTAGAGGCGGCTGTTCTCGAGACAGCAAGAGGTGGAATAATAAAAAAAGGTCTGGCATATGATGCAGCTGATGTAGGCGTTATAACAAATATTACAGAGGATCATCTTGGAATAGACGGGGTAAATACCATGGAGGACCTTGCTTTTGTAAAGTCACTGGTGGGAGAAGCTGTCAGGAAAAACGGCTATGTTGTAATGAACGCCGATGATCTTGTTAGTATAAGTATAATAAATAGAATTAAAAGCAATATAATAATGTTTTCAAAGGACAAATACAACACTATACTCAGAAACAACATAAATAAAGGAGGTTATGGTATATATATTTATAACAATGTTATCTATGTTGAAAAAGAAAATAGTGTAATGCCGGTTATAAAGGTAAATGACATAAAGATATCCCTTGAAGGAAAATTGGTCTATAATTTGGAAAATGCCATGGCTGCCTGTGGAGCTGCCATAGGATTGAATGTAAGTTTCATGGACATTTCCAATGGGCTCAAATCATTTTATGGAGATGAAGCTTTCAATCCGGGAAGATTTAATATGTACGACATACATGGGGGAAAAGTAATTCTTGATTACGGTCATAATATTGAAGGGTATAAATCAGTGATTAAAGGTATTAAGAATATTAAGCATAAAAGACTTGTTGGAATAATAGGAGTACCAGGAGACAGAATGGATAGAAGTGTTGAGGAGATAGGAAGAATAGCAGGTGAGAGCTTTGATTATATATATATCAAGGAAGATAAAGACAGAAGGGGAAGAAAACTTGGCGACATAGCTTCAATATTAAGGAGAGGTGTGCTGAAAAGTGCATTCAATATAAAAAAACTTAGAACGATATTGGATGAAGAAAAGGCATTGGAAGATGCAATAGACAATATTCGCCCAGGCGATATAGTAATAGTGTTTTTTGAGAGACTTAGCCCTCTTCAAAAGATTATTGCAAAGAAAATAAAGCAAGAAAGGTCAAATAAGGCTCAAAATTCTGAAGTTACAGTATAAAATGTTTTTATCATATCCTCGGAATAAAGGGTGAAATCTAGAGTTTTAGTCGAATTTGTAGTAAAATATACAATTATGATATTAAATTTTAAATATACAAATTGGGAATATCTAGATAAACCTTTGATTTGGAGGATAATATGTTGGTCAAAGCTTATGCTAAAGTAAATTTATCACTGGATGTTATTAGAGAAAGAGATGACGGATATCATATTTTATGGACTATAATGCAAACTGTAGATTTATATGATATTGTGTCGGTAAATAAGATTGAAAAAGGAATAAAACTTAGCTGCAATAAAAACTATGTGCCGCTTGACAAACGAAATATTGCCTATAAAGCGGCAGAATTGTTTATGAATACATATGGTATAAAAAGTGGTGTTGAGATAGATATAAATAAAAACATTCCTGTGTCGGCAGGACTTGCAGGTGGGAGTACTGATGCAGCAGCAGTACTGAAGATTATGAGAGATATGTACAGACCGGATGTTAAAAATAATGAACTTGAAAAACTAGCTTTGACGGTAGGTGCTGATGTAGTTTATTGTATTACCGGGGGAACTGCACTTTGTGAAGGAATCGGTGAAAAAGTAACTAAAATAAAATCCTTCAAGGATCATATTCTAGTTCTTGTCAAGCCATCCTTTGGAATATCTTCAAAGGATGCCTATAAATCTCTTGACATGAAAAAGATTAGAAAACACCTGGACTACAAGTTGATTTTAGATGCAGTGGAGAATAATGATTTAAGAACTGTTGGAGAAAACATGAGGAATGTTCTGGAAAATGTTGTGTTAAAAAAACATGCTATACTTAAGCAGATAAAAAAAGAGGCTGTATATTCAGGTGCCGTTGGTGCACTTATGAGTGGGAGTGGCCCTACTGTATTTGCTATTTTTGATGATATGCTGAAGGCACAGTCGTATTATGATAGGGTAAAGCGTAAGTATGTAGAAGTATTTATAACGAGAACAATTTAATTAAGTTAAGGACATTGCCGAAATCGGGTTTAACTAGATTTCGGCAATGTCTTTTTTAGTTTTGGCAATATGAATAATTAAACATCAGGTGGCAAAAGATAAATTTGTAGAATAAACTCGATTTTAAAGGAAGTGACTATTTTGAAAGAAGTTTTGCAAAATTATGTGTCGCCTGATATCAATGAAAATATGAAATATATCAAGGAACTTTTTAAGGATAATTCCGACATTGTATTCAGAGACTTTTATATGGAAGATATAAAAGCTGCAATGGTTTATATAGACGGTATGGCAGATAAGGATCTACTCAGTGATTTCATGAGGGGGGTCATGACACGGAAGCAGTTTAGAGACGGTATAAAAACAGAAAACGGCATAGAAGAAAAAGTGATAACAATTTCTGATGTAAAAAAAGAGAGTGATCTTGAAAAAGGAATAAATGCTGTTATGTCCGGCGATACTATAATGTTTGTAGACGGCATGAAAGCTTTTTACATAATAGCCACAAGACTTTGGCCTGCAAGAGGTATTTCAGAGCCATCGGCAGAAACCGTCATAAGAGGAGCAAGGGATGGATTTACAGAAACAATTAGATTTAATACAGCTCTTGTAAGGAGGAGAATTAGGGACACCAGACTTAAAATAGTATCAAATACAATAGGTACGAGATCCAAAAGTGATCTTGCGCTTGTCTATATCGAAGATATAGTAAACAGGAAAGCATTGGAGGAGCTTCAAAAAAGACTTGAGGATATAGATATAGACGCCATATTGGACAGTGGTTATATAGAGCAGCTTATAGAAGATGATAAATGGTCGATATTTCCACAAGTACAGAGTACGGAAAGGCCGGATGTGGTTGCAGCGGCAGTATATGAAGGACGAATTGCAATTCTTGTGGACAATTCGCCTTTTGCAATAATAGTACCGACAACACTTCCAAATTTGTTTCAATCACCAGATGATTATTATCAAAGATGGATATATTCTTCAGTAGTAAGAATAATAAGATTTATAGCAATTATAGCTTCTGTAATAATGCCAGCTTTGTATGTTGCAGTCACGTCTTTTCACACAGGAATAATACCTACAAAGCTTGCTTATTTTATTGCTGCATCCCGTGAAGGGGTTCCTTTTCCTGCGTTTATAGAAGCAATAATTATGGAGGTTAGTTTCTGGCTTTTGCTTGAAGCTACGGCAAGATTGCCCAAGGCTATAGGAACAACTACAGGCATAGTTGGAGGACTTATAATAGGGCAGGCGGCAGTTCAGGCTGGAATTGTGAGCCCGATTATGATAATCATAGTTTCAATTACTGCAATAACAAGTTTTACAGCGCCAAATTATGAAATTACATCAGCATTTAGGATCATTAGATTTTTGCTTATAATTGCAGCTGCCATAGTGGGGTTTTATGGAATAATGATAGGGCTTATAGTAATGCTTATACATCTTGTAAAGCTTAGAAGCTTTGGAATACCGTATCTTTCACCGATGGTTAATGAAAACCTTGATGATTTTAAAGATATGTACATAAGAATGCCGATAGGATTTTTTAAAAACAGACCAAAATATATGAAAACACAGGATAAAGTAAGACAGAGATAGTACGGGAGGGTGTAGAACATGGATAGTAAAAATTTCATTACTGATTTTGGCCTGTTCAGCACAATTGTAGTTGCAATTGTTGGAGTTGGAATATTTTCATATCCACAGGAAATAGAGACGATTGTGGGCACTGATTCATGGATGGTGACTATTTTTGCAGGAATTGTAATATATTTTCTGCTGTATGCTGCATATTATGCCATAAAGATAAATGGATTTGAAAGACTCTATATAATACTCAAGAATAATTTTGGATGGATTTTTGGAACGGTTTTTGCTTTCGCTTTTATTGCATACAACATTGTTTCAATATCTTCAAGTATTAGAATATTTGCGGAAGTTGTCAAGATGTATCTTCTTGAGAAAACACCAACGGAATTTATATTCATTATTATAATACTGACTGGAATTTACCTTATAACAGGGGGACTCGAAAATGTAGTAAAATTCAACCAAACGGCTTTTTGGCTGATGTTTGTTCCTGTTGGTGTAATACTTGTTCTTACACTCGGTAAAGCTGATTTTAGTAATATGCTTCCTGTTTTTACAAGCAAGCCATACGAATACCTTAAAGCATTGAAGACAAGTGTTTACAGCTTTTCGGGCATAGAGATAGTATATATAATAATGCCTTATTTGAAAAACAGGAAATCAGCGGCGAGAATATCATTCAAAAGTATTTTATTTGTCACGTTGTTTTATACTGCAGTGGTTGCAGTGGCACTGTCTATTTTCTCTAAAAACGAAACAGGGCAGCTGCTTTGGCCGGCTATTACCATGACTAAATCCATAAGTGCAAGCAGTATATTCATACAGAGATGGGAAGGACTTGTCATGGCTATGTGGATTCTATTCTGTTTCACAAATTTTGCAAATATATATTACTTTTCTTCTGATTTGTTAAAAGATATTTTTAAATTCAAAACTCTAAAACTGCCTTCTGTAATTATGGGAATCTTAATTTATGTAACAGCACTTTATCCCAAGAATATAGCGGCTTTATACGACATGACGAGAAAGTACATTTCAATATTTTTTCTAATAACCATAATACTAGTTCCATTTCTTATAATATTTTTTTCAGTGTGTAAAAACAGAAAAGGACTAAAGAAAATACTACCATTGTTTTTAATTTGTGTGTTGTTTACCGGGTGCTGGGATAAGACTGAAATAGAAAATAAACAGCTCATTTCAGTAATAGGCATTGATGCTGGAGAAGATGCAGTGAAAGATTCAAAGGGCTTTAATGGTGCAAAACAAAGTCTGAAAAATATTCACCTTACCTTTGGAATGCCTGATCTCAGCCAGGTGGGGCCGGATAAAGGTGCACAGGCAAGTGACAAGTATATAGAAGCAGACGGATTTTCTTTTCAAGATGCAGTTTCAAATGCCAGACTTAAAAGCAGCAGATCTATAAAATTCAGCCATACGGATTTACTTGTATTAAGCGAAAAATTGGTAAAATATCCTGATTTGTTTAAAGAAACACTGGACTATCTTCACAGAGAACCATCTTTAAATAGAAATATGTATGTTGTCCTTTCAAAAGGAGATACGTCAAAATATATAAAACTTAAGACAGACATCGAAAAAAATATGGAGACCTATGTAATAGGACTTATTCAAAATGATTATAGAAACAGTAGGGTTATACCGGTAACTTTAAATGATTTTATGGTGGAAATGAGTGAGAATGGAAATAGTCTTTTGCCTGTAATCGATACGAACAAAGATACAAAAGATATAGAAGTTCAAGGTTCCGCAGTAATTAAAAATTTTATTTTGACAGGCGAACTAAATCCAACTCAGACTTCAGATATAGAATTACTCAAAGGAAAGCTGAAAGGCAGCAACAAGGTAATTTATGTTGGCGGTCATCCTCTGGATATAAATATAGATGATGTGAGTAGGAAAGTTAAGGTTCACGAGACAGGTGGAAAGTTGAAATTTGATGTAAAGTTAAAGATAGAATCTCAGATAAAGGACTACTATCTTGGTAAAAAGTTGTTTTCTGTTGATGAACTCAATTATATACAAAATGTTTTTAATGACTCTATAAAAAAAGATTGCTACAAAACCATGTACATAACCCAGAATAAATATAAAGCTGACCTTGTGGGATTCAGGGAATATGTACAAAAATATCATCCTGTATTGTGGAAAAAAATAAAAAATAACTGGGATGAAAAATATAAAAACGCTGTAATTGATTTAAATATAGATACTCAGATAAGAAGAATAGGAGTATCAAAATAATATTTTTATATAAAGGGTGAATATAACCAAAATGTTTGTCAATACTCATAACTAGAAATGAAAATTACTCGGAGCAGGGGGAGTGGATTGTTGTGAAGAAATTTTTAAGGATATGTGTATTTAGTATTTTGGTTGCATTTGCAGTTAACTTTAGCGTTGGTTCCAGGGATTATGTGGATTCAAGCGGAAACGTGGATAAAAGTATACAGAAAAGCATTGCGTCAAAGATTATAAGGTTTCATGTTATAGCAAATAGTGATACGCAATATGATCAGGATCTAAAATTGAAAGTAAGGGATTCAATTTTAGCGTATATATCTCCGAAATTGAAAAACTCGAGCAGCATAGAGGAGTCAAGGAAGATACTCAAAGAAAACGACAAGAAAATTTTAGAGATATCACAGAATGTGGTAAAAAGCTATGGATATAATTATGGAGTTAGAAGTACTTTCTGTAAAACCAATTTTCCTATAAAGACATATGGGAATATTACTCTGCCACAAGGCAGATATGAAGCTTACAGAGTAATAATAGGACAAGGTAAGGGACAAAATTGGTGGTGTGTTATGTTTCCACCTTTATGTTTTGTAGATATTTCAAAAGGACAGGCATCTTACAAGGATACTGAAAAGAAAATGAGAAGTGTGTTAAATGAAAAGGAATATGATTCAGTAGACAATGGAATAGAAAAATCCGATACCGACAAAAAGCATTATAATAAGATTCAAGTTAAATTCAAAATAGTGGATGTTATGAAAAAACTTGGGTTATAAGTATAACCTAGGGATTACCCTAGGTTATATAATTTAATTTCCATCAAAGAGCTTGTTGGCAGTTTTTAAAAAGTATTGTCCGGCAGATTTTACAAGTGTCTTTATATCGTCTTTTTCACAGATTTTTTCATCTTTTGGAACGGTTTTGTTTAAACTGGGACTTATTCTTCTGTTATCTGTCAGAGAATTAATTAATTTAACTATATTGTATCCAGCATAAGGCTTGGAAAAACTGGAACATTTTTTGGACATATTTTTTAATTTTTCAGGACATTTCAAAAGTTTGGAAATATTTTCACCGCATTTTGAGATGTCTGTCAAATTTATTGCAAGATCATTCTTAAAGAGAAACTGGGCGTTTTTTTCTTCCTGACCAGGTATCGGGGAAAAAACACCTAGAGGTAGATTGCATATAAGAGCTTCTGTAATTGTAAGCCCACCAGGTTTTGTAAGAAGAATATCGCTGCACTGCATATATTTGTTCACCTTATCAGTGTAGCCTACTATACAGGTATCTTTAAGCGAGGATTTTTTAACTTTTGAGAGATGGGAATATAATTTTTTATTTTTCCCGGTTATCACAATTATTTGTATATCATATTCTATTTTGTTCAGCTGTTCGTATATATCCATAATCTTGCCTAATCCAAGGCTTCCGCCCATTACAAGTATGGTAATTTTGGATAGGGACAGATTCAAACTTTCAAGAGTAGATTCTTTTTTGTATTTTTCATTGAAATCAGGTTTTACAGGTATACCGAAGTCGTATATACTGTCTTCTTTTATTCCTTCCGAAACCATTTTTTTTCGCATATCGTTGTCTGATACTATATATGCATCTATATGAGGATGCAGCCAAGTGCTGTGAGGATAAAAATCAGTGATAATAGATATACATGGTATATTTAAGTTGTATTTGAATTTTAATACTGACAGCATTTCCGTAGTGAAAGAATGGGTTGATATAAGGACATCGGCATTAAATTTATGTATCAAAGGTAACAGCTTGCAAGTTAGCGACTCGATAATTTTAGAAGCAAGAGTGATTACAAGCGGATCATTTCCTTCTGAGTAGGAATACAGTTTTCTATAAAGAAAAGGTGTAACTTTCAAAGCCTTTAAATAGCTGCCTATTACAACCTTGTCTATTACTGGATTTATATATTTTAGTGTATCTATTATTTCTACTTTTGAATTTGAATTTTCAAGTTCTATATAATCTTTTATAGCTTCTGCCGCATTAAGGTGACCACCTCCTGCAGAAACAGAAAAAATTAACGCTTTCATATAATCACCTTCTGATTGATTGTGTATAAATTACAAATAAATATGTTGCTTGTATTACTTAACATTATATAAAAAGTAAAAAGAATAATAAACTCATTCAGGTAACAATTAAGAAAAAATTAATATTAAATTAAATGTATATAAGTTATTATAACAGATAAATTGTGTATATATGTAACTTATACGCGTAAAATATTTTTATGGCTGTTTATGAATACAAATTCAAATTATTACAAAGAATAAACGTGTAATTGAATATAAAATTAGAGAAAGGGAGGGAAGGCTGACCAGTTTTTATATTGGAAGGCACGTTTATGAAGGCAACCAAGAAGAGAATCGTATATACAGCTGTTGTTACTCTCATAATTGTATTTTCAAGTACATTTGCTGTTCTTATGACTTTGGAGAGAAATGATTATAGAAATTATCTGCAGGGAGAATATGGTAAAAACATGTTTGAATTGATAGATGCGGTTCAAAATATAAGAGTAAATCTTGCAAAGGCTGAGGTTGTAGGATCCAGAGAACAGGGAATAGCTGTATTTGAGGAAATATTCAGATATTCAAGTATTGCCAGCGACAAATTGCACTCCCTCCCGGTATCCCAGCCGGCAATATCTGAAACAAGCAAATTTTTGAATCAGGTTGGTGATTTTTGCTATAGTCTAGGCAAGGCGTCAAGTCAGGGCAAGAGCCTTACAAATAAAGATTACGAGGATATAGATGAACTTAAAAAAGAATCTTCAGGACTTGAAACACAATTAAGTAGTATATCCAATGATATAAATCAGGGAAAAATAGGCTGGGGAGAAATAAGAAAAAAAGTGAGCGGAGCGTTTGCAAAAAATAATTCAGAAGATGCAGCAAATATGTTTCAGAATGTACAAAAACAGGTGCTTCAATATCCCGCATTGATTTATGACGGTCCTTTTTCAGACAATGTACTTTCTATAAAGCCTAAAATTTTATCACAGAAGGAAGTTCCACTTAAAACTGCAGAAAGTATTGCAAAAAAAGCTGTTGGAAATGTTAAAACTGAAAAATTAAAAGAGGAGAACATTGTGGAGAATAAAGGAATAAAGGTATATAGATTTACCGCAAACCTGTCATCGGATAAGAATAAAAATATAGTATGTGAAGTCAGCAAAAACGGTGGAAAAATACTTTATTTTATAAATACAAGGCCTATAAACAACTCCAAGATAGATATGAAAAGTGCTATCTTAAAAGGGAAGAAGTATTTGGAAAGCATTGGATACAAAGGTATGGAGCCAACGTACAGTTTAAGATATTCAAATGAAGCTGTAGTTAATTATGTATATAAACAAGGAGATGTTGTAGTTTACCCCGATCAGATAAAATTGAAAATAGCCTTGGACAATGGAAAAATTGTAAGTATGGAATCGGAGAAATATCTGACTGCCCACGAAGATAAAAGAAATATAAAATATCCGAAGGTTAGTGTTGACTTGGCGAAAAAAAGAGTGGGTAAAAGGCTTGATATTACAGGAGAAAGACTTGTTATTATTCCGGGAGAAAATAACAAAGAGGTATTGTGCTATGAATTTTCAGGAAAATATAAGGAAGATAATTTCAAAATATATATAAATACAGATACTGGATATGAGGAACGTATAATTCAAATAATAAATACACCAAATGGAGAGTTGACAATGTAAGCTTTGCATGATTTGATTGTTTTGATATAATTAACCTGTGGTTAAGAACAATCTACTATTTCAGGAGGAATATCCATGATTAAAAAGGCTATTATATCAGTATCAAGCAGCAGAAAAGATGAAAAAGACAATATACAAGTTGTTACTCCAGGTAGTTTCTACAAGGAAGATGACTCATACTATGCAAAATATAAAGAAACGGAAGTTTCAGGTATGGAAGGCACCGATACAACTTTTAAAATAGACAAGGATAGTTTTTCACTTATGAGGATAGGAACTACCAATACAAGTATGGATTTTAACAAGAAAATTAAAAGTATGTCTGTGTATGATACTCCATATGGTGCTATAGAGCTTAAAATAAAAACGAATAAACTTGAAATAAATGTGGATGAAACAGGCGGAGATGTGTACATAGATTATAGCTTAAGCATATCCGGACAAGAGTATCAGGATACAAAATTAAAAGTCAATATTAAGATTGAAAAATAAGTATGTTTAAATATCCCCATTCTGGACAGTAATACAAATAGTATAATTCAGAAAATTAATATAAATAATGGGGAAGATGAATGATGAATAAATATTTTATAGACAAGGAAGCACGATATGTTGCAATTATCGATATATTGCGCAAATACAAGGGTTTAACTGAAAATGACTTGCTTGAAATATTGAAGGATAAGGAGTGCAAATATCTTTTTTTCCTTCTGATTAAAAAATACAAGTGTTTTGATGTGGAAATGCTACAAAAAGACCTGCCTTTCATAAATGAAACAAATCTTGAAGGTAATATAAAAAAAGCCAAAGAAAACTTGCTGTTCAACAAGAAAATAAGAGATATGTACTTTGAAGCGGAAAATTTAATAGACAAGATAAAATAAAAATCATAAAAGACCTAGCATATATTTGTACAATATGCTATTATATTAGGTATGTTAAAAAACCTATATTAATACTTATATTATTCGAGTAATTTTTATTATAATACTAAATAAATTTATTGTCAACTATAATTTTATATAGACTTGGATAATAATAACACAAACCAGGGGGTGAATGCTGCTGTAAAGCAGAAATTTTATGAGTACAAAGTATATATTTGTAACTGGAGGAGTAGTGTCTTCACTTGGAAAGGGGATAACTGCAGCTTCACTAGGAAGACTTTTAAAGAATAGAGGACTTAAGGTTTCAATACAAAAGTTTGATCCATACATAAATGTAGATCCAGGCACAATGAGTCCATACCAGCATGGAGAAGTTTTTGTAACAGATGATGGTGCGGAAACAGATTTGGATTTGGGTCATTACGAAAGATTTATCGACGAAAGCCTTGGTAAAAACAATAATGTAACTACGGGTAAGATATACTGGTCTGTAATAACCAAGGAAAGAAAGGGTGAATACCTTGGAAGTACAGTACAGGTGATTCCTCATATTACAAACGAAATAAAATCGCGTGTGTATAAAGTAGCAAAAGAAAAACACGAAGACGTTGTAATAACTGAAATTGGTGGAACAATAGGAGATATAGAATCACTTCCGTTTCTTGAGGCAATAAGGCAGATAAAATATGATGTAGGAATAGAGAATGTTTGTTTTATACACGTAACCCTGGTTCCTTATCTGCGTAAGTCTGGAGAATTAAAGACCAAACCTACACAACATTCGGTAAAAGAACTTAGGAGTATTGGAATACAGCCGGATATAATAGTATGCAGATCCGAAAACGAGATTTCAGATGATTTGAAGGAGAAAATAGCTTTATTTTGTGATGTGGACAAAGATTCAGTTATACCAAATCTTGATGCTGGAAACTTGTATGAAGTTCCACTGATGCTTCATAATGAAGGCCTTGATGATTTAGTATGCAGGAAATTAAAACTCCAATGTGGTGATATAGATAATACTGAATGGATAGACATGGTTCACAGAATAAAGAATTTATCAGGTAGTGTTACAATAGGACTTGTAGGAAAATATGTAGAGCTTCATGATGCATATATATCTGTGGTTGAAGCCTTAAATCATGGAGGATATGCCAATAATACCCATGTGAAAATTAAGTGGATAAATTCTGAGGATGTAACTAGGGACAATGTACAAAGTTACCTTGAAGATGTAGACGGAATACTTGTTCCTGGAGGATTTGGAGACAGGGGAATAGAAGGAAAAATAAAAGCAGCAAGATGGGCTAGGGAAAATAAAGTGCCATTCTTTGGAATATGTCTTGGAATGCAGTGTGCAGTTATAGAATTTGCAAGGGATGTACTTGGATATAAAGGTGCTCACAGTTCGGAAATTAATCCTGACACCAAGTATCCAGTAATAGATTTAATGCCGGATCAGAAAAACATGGATGAAAAGGGCGGTACCATGAGGCTTGGAGCATATCCATGCAGGCTTCAAAAATCAAGCAATTCCTTTAAAGCTTATAATAAAGAAGTTATATATGAGAGACATAGACACAGATATGAATTCAACAATAAATACAAGCAAGAGTTTACTGAAGCTGGACTTGAATTCTCAGGTATAAATCCAGATTCAGGGCTGGTTGAGATTGCCGAGATCAAAGATCATCCATGGTTTGTAGCTGTGCAATTCCATCCGGAATTAAGATCAAGGCCAAATAAGCCTCACCCTTTGTTCAGGGATTTTATTGCAGCTGTTTTAAAAAAATCTCTTCAGTAAGATATTAAATGGAAAGGCTGGGATATTATTTATCCTGGCCTTTTAATAAAACATAAAATTATTTTTGTTTACTAGTTGATTATCCTACGTAATAATAATATTATATAATGTAAGTGTAGTAATTTATGATGCTGAGTATTATTACAATATATGGATTAAAAATCTCCAAGAGGTTATAATATAAATTATGATATATTACCCTTCAATATGAAAAATTTCCTTAAAATAAATTTTTTGTTTATTTTCGGTTCTCTTTTGAGTTTTCCCTGTAGAAGTTTATAAAGTTAATAATGAGAGGTGTTACCTGTTGATCAATAAAGATAAAGAACTTGCCGATATGAAATTGGCAGAGCTTAAAGAAGCTGCAAAAAAGTTAGGAATGAAAAATGCCTATAAATACAAAAAGGCTGAATTAATTGAGAAAATAAAATCAATGTCTCCTGCCTGCATAAAAAAAGACGGACTTATACTCAGGGAAAAAATAAGTCCTAAGAATCAAATCCAAAGTGAAGTCAAACATACTGTCGATAAAGAGGAAAATTCAGAGAAAATTGCAGAGACGAAAATTGAAGTAGTTCAAAAACAAACTGACGTTCACAAATCCGAAGAACACAAAAGTGAGGAACACAAACCTGAAGAGCATAAGAATGAAGAGAGCAAAAAAGAAAAACTGAAGGAAATGATAAATGAGTCCGATAGTGCCAAGGGAGTACTTGAGATCATTGAGAACAATAATTATGGTTTTTTAAGAGGTAAAAACTACCTTACGGGACCAAATGACATATATGTGTCGCCATCGCAGATAAGAAGATTCAATTTAAAAACAGGTGATGAGGTTATTGGAAAGGTTAGAATTCCTAAAGAGGGGGAAAAATTCAAGGCACTTCTTTATGTTCAGAAAATAAATGGAGAAAATCCTGAAAGGGCAGTTGGAAGAAAACCTTTCGAAACTCTCACACCAATATATCCAAATCAGAAGATAAGGCTTGAAACGGGAAGATCTGATTTGTCAACGAGGCTTATGGACATCATATCGCCGATAGGAAAAGGACAGAGGGGTATTATAGTAGCGCCTCCGAAGGCTGGAAAGACTACCCTCCTAAAGAAAATAGCACAAAGTATATCTGTTAATCATCCTCAAATAAAACTTATAGTAGTTCTTATAGATGAAAGACCAGAAGAAGTTACCGACATGCAACGATCCATAAGAGGCGAAGTAATATATTCGACTTTTGATGAAGAACCCGAACATCATACAAAGGTTGCCTACATGGTTCTTGAGAGGGCAAAAAGAATGGTGGAACAGGGTCAGGATGTAGTTATACTTCTTGATAGTATTACAAGGCTTTCCAGAGCATATAATCTTACAATAACTCCAACGGGTAGAACTCTTTCAGGAGGACTTGATCCAGGAGCACTTATAATGCCAAAGAAGTTTTTTGGAGCTGCCAGAAATATAGAAGAAGGCGGTAGTTTGACTATTTTGGCTACGGCTTTAATTGAAACTGGTAGCAGGATGGATGACATGATATTTGAGGAATTTAAAGGTACAGGCAATATGGAAGTTCATCTTAATAGAAAACTTCAAGAAAGAAGAATTTTCCCTGCAATTGATATATATAAATCGGGAACAAGGAGAGACGACTTGCTTTTCAAGACACAGGAGGAAAAAGATGCGGCCTTTAACATAAGAAAAGTATTGTATGATGAAAATAATAATCAAAATGTAACTGAACAGCTTATAAATCTTCTGACTAAAACAAAGAACAACAGAGAGTTTGTTGGATTTACAGGAAAGATTGGTATAAATTCCAAAAAATTCGACAAGGAAAGAGATATAAGCAATATTAAATAAATTAAAAAAACCTGCCCATATAAAGGACAGGTTTTGATGATTTCAAGTTAAGTATAATTCTACTGTTCATTCTTCAAGTTAAATTTCTTTAAGAATCTGTCAACTCTTCCGCCTGCATCAACTATTTTCTGTTTACCAGTGAAGAAAGGATGGCATTTAGAGCATATTTCCACTTTCAGTTCCTTTTGTGTTGAGCCGGTTGTGAAAGTGTTTCCACATGCACACTTAACTACAGCATCATGGTAGTATTCAGGATGTATGCCTTTTTTCATGTTTTTCACCTCTTTCGCATTCAAACGCATTTTCATATTAACTATTCGATTATATCATGTCATTTTTTTTAAGTCAATAAACCCTGGATTGTGTTTTATTTTACATAAGTGCTTTAATAAATCACCATGTTTTGTTAAAATAATATTTGTTTAAATATATAAAACTAGAAGAAGGAAAATATATGAGTAAATTATATTTTAGATATGGAGCCATGAACTGTGGAAAGTCTACAAATCTGCTTCAAGTGGCATATAATTATGAGGAAAGAGGTATGAAGGTTTTTCTAATAAAGCCCAGAACTGATACAAAAGGTGGGGACAGTGTAATATCACGCCTTGGAATTTCAAGAGAAGTTGATATGATTATTGAGAAAAATGACAATATAAGATATAGTATAAACAAATGGAAACAAAACAATGGAAAATTAGATTGCATACTTGCAGATGAAGCTCAGTTTTTTACAAGAGAGCAGATAGATGAAATGTTTGAAATAGCAGTATTGGATGATATACCGGTAATATGCTATGGTATAAGAACAGACTTCAGAATGAATGGATTTGAAGGCAGCGAAAGACTGCTTTTGATTGCACATAGTATTGAAGAACTCAAGACGATATGCAGGTGTGGAAAGAAGGCTGTATTTAACGGAAGAAAAATAAACAGCAGATTTGTATTCGAAGGAAAACAGGTGGCTATAGATAAAGAAAATAATGTTGAATATGAACCACTGTGTGGAAAATGTTATTTGAGTTATAAAAAAGAACATGAAAATTGTACAAATAAGTATCAAGACGGGGTGGTGTAATGTCGAGATTGACGTCCGTGGGAGGTCAGGCCGTCATAGAAGGGGTTATGATGAGAGGCTTAAACGGAATTGCAACTGCTGTTAGAAAATCAGACGGAAAAATTGTTGTTTGCAGAGAAGACAGTGTACCTTGTAACAAGAAGAACAAACTTTTTTCGTTACCTATAATAAGAGGCTTTGTTGGACTTTTGGAGTCTATGATAATTGGCATAAAAACCATTGATTATTCTGCATCGTTTTTTGAAGACGAGGAAGTAGGATCAGGAAAAGTTGATATGTGGCTTAATAAAATATTTAAGGACAGGACCGATGATATAATGCTTGGATTAACCATTTTTATATCTTTTTTTATAGCCATGTTAATTTTTTTTCTGTTCCCGACGTTTACTGCAAATGTTTTTAGAAAATTTAATATAGAAAATGTTGTTTTATTGAATTTGATAGAAGGAATAATAAGGGTAACTATATTTTTGGTGTATATATGTATTATTGGTAGAATGTCAGACATACGCAGACTTTTTGAGTATCATGGAGCTGAACACAAAACTATATTCTGTTACGAGAATGAAGTCGAGCTTACACCGGAAAATGCCAAAAAATTTGGAAGACTTCATCCAAGATGCGGTACCAATTTTATTTTCCTTGTAATGATAGTGAGTATAGTAATTTTCTCATTTACAGGATGGGAAGATATATGGGAAAGGCTTATATATAGGTTGGTTATGTTTCCGCTTGTTTCAGGAATAACTTACGAATTGATAAAGTGGCTGGGGAAAAGTAGGAGTGGATTGTCAAAAATACTTTCGTATCCAGGACTAATGCTTCAAAAGCTGACAACAAGGGAACCGGACTATGATCAACTTGAAGTTGCAATAGCAGCCTTAAAGTCGGCACAGGGAATAGATTGTGATAAAAAGTAAAAGTCTATATAATAAACTTAATTTATTTGAAATGGAGAATTGAAATGGAAAAAGTTAGAACTACCGTAGGCCAACTCTTGAATTATGGATATCAGAGGTTGAAACTTAAGGGAATAGACAGTTATAAGCTTGACGCCCAGCTTCTTCTCGGAAAAATTTTAAAAAAAGATAAATTATTTTTGATTATAAACAGAGATTATGAAATAGATGAGGAAGATATAGAAAAGTATTATGAGCTTTTGAGACTTAGGGAAAAAAGGATGCCTGTAAAATATATACTTGGCGAGTGTGAATTTATGGGATTAAACTTTTATATAAAAGAAGGGGTTTTAATTCCAAGACCTGATACGGAGACACTTGTTGAAAATGCAATTGAGCAGATAAATAGAAATGAATATGAAAAAGTCTGTGATTTGTGTTGCGGCAGTGGTGTAATTGGTATATCAATAGCCTGTCTAATTGAAAAGATAAATGTAACTTGCTGTGATAAGTTTTTGGAAGCGTGTGAGGTTACAAGGGAAAACATAATGAAGTTTTCTATTCAGGACAAGGTAAATCTTGTACGAAGTGATTTGCTTCAGAGCTTTATACTTGAAGGTGAAAAGTTTGACATTATAGTTTCGAATCCACCTTATATAAAAGAAGAAGTTATTCCTACTCTTATGGAGGATGTAAAAAATTATGAACCGTATAATGCATTGTGTGGAGGAAAAGACGGACTTAAATTTTACAGAAAAATAGTGTCACAGAGCATAGGACTTTTGAATAAGGGTGGAATGATAATGTTTGAGATAGGCTGTGACGAAAGGGAAGCAGTTGAAAATATACTTAGAAACAGTGGATTTTCTGATATAAATAGTGTGAAAGATTTAGCAGGAAGAGACAGGGTGGTGTTTGGAAGGTTCTAAATATTACGGGTTTGATATAGTTGAAAACAGTATGCTATAATAATAAGTTGTGAAAATATTTATACGGAGTGATAAAAATATGCTGGAAAGACTTGATTTTATAGAGAATAAGTATGAAGAATTGTCTATTAAGATAAGTGATCCTTCAATAATAAAGGATCAGAAAGAGTGGCGGAAGCTCTGCAAGGAACATGCGGAGATGGAAACAATAGTTGGAAAATATAGAGAATATAAGAAGGCTAAAAGTGATTTGGAAGACAATAAACAAATGCTGAAGGAAGAAACGGACAAGGAAATGAGGGAAATGGAGCAGGAGGAGATAAAATCCCTGACTTCAAGTATTTCGGATGTACAGGAAGAATTGAAAATTTTACTTTTGCCGAAAGATCCAAATGACTCGAAAAATGTATTCGTAGAAGTAAGGGCTGGAGCAGGAGGAGAGGAAGCGGCACTGTTTGCAGCTGATATTACAAGGATGTATACTAGATATACAGAGAGAAGAGGATGGAGCATTGAGACAATAAGTATAAATGCGACAGACATAGGCGGCTTTAAAGAAATAGTGTTCATGGTAAAAGGTAATGGAGCCTACAGCAGATTAAAATATGAAAGTGGAACGCACAGGGTTCAAAGGGTTCCAAATACAGAGTCCAGCGGAAGAATCCACACGTCAACTGCAACTGTAGCGGTACTTCCTGAAGTTGATGATGTTGATATAGAGATTGATCCTGGTGATGTAAGAATAGATGTATTCAGAGCTTCAGGACACGGTGGTCAATGCGTAAATACAACGGATTCAGCAGTTAGAATTACTCATCTTCCTACAGGCCTTGTAGTATCGTGTCAGGATGAAAAATCACAACTTAAAAACAAGGAAAAGGCCATGAAAGTACTCAAATCAAGATTATATGAGAGGGCCGAAGAGGAAAGAAGCCAGAGTATTGCGGAAGATAGACGAAGCCAGGTTGGAACAGGTGACAGGAGCGAGAGAATAAGGACATATAATTTTCCTCAGGGCAGAATTACCGATCATAGAATAGGGCTTACACTGTATAAACTTGATTCATTTTTAGACGGAGATATTGATGAGGTAGTAGATGCACTTATAACGGCAGATCAGGCAGAGAAAATGGAAAACATGGGCGAATAGGAAATAAATGGGAGGAGTTGAAAACCGCTGTCCTTATTGGAGCGGGATAATATGAATATAGATAAGGCCATAAGAAAGCAAAGAAAATCCTATAGGAGATTTATGCTGTCAATGGGTCTTATTTTTTTTATTTTGCCTGCAGCACTTGTATTTTCAAGAAAAATTTATGCATTCTACATAATTTATCTTGCGATTATAGAAGTTCTAATACTTTTAGCATTTATAATGAAAGTCAACAATGAATTGCTCCTATTTAATTGTGATGGTTGCAGGTTGAAAATAATTCTAGGGGTAAAAAAAAGTAAGCTTGTTTTAACATGCAGGAATGTAATGGCAGTACATGTAGAAAGAGATATTTACAAGGATGATAAAAATATAGAAGTCCCTGACTTTAAAATTATAGTACTGACGGATTCAAAATTCAGAAGCAACAGAATAATACCGGTTAATGTAAACTTCCTCAAGAAGCATTCCTATGCAGCTGGTGAGTACAGCAGACTCAAAAGTATATATCCTGACAAGCAATTTTACTACACTGTAATCAAGAGGGCGGGAATAAAAAAGTATCCGCTTCTCGACTGTATTTATAAGAATTGTGTATATGCACATTTTACTGAAGATGCCATAGACGTGATAAAATTTTACAGAGACAATTCGGGAAGACACAATTTAACTGCAAATAATTATAAATGAGTTCAAAGCAGCATAAATATAGAACATAATTAATTAATATAGGTGATACTTTGGATATTGGTATTACGGGCATAGTTATAATAGGAAGTATAGTGTCGCTTACAGGCACCATGCTTGGGGCAGTACTTGGAGTCGTGGTAAAAAAACCTTCCAGAAGATTTATTGGAACTGTAGTTGGATTTGCAGCAGGACTTATGCTTTCGGTTGTTGTGTTTGACCTCATACCCGAAGCAATTGACAGGTGGAGTTTTACAAATACGGTAATGGGCGCAGTGATTGGATCACTGATTGTTGCAGTAATTGATGGCAAAGTTGTAAAACATGATATGAACAAGCATATGAAAGTTGCATTTATGGCTGCAGTAGGTCTTATGATACATAATTTCCCGGAGGGTATAATAATGGGCTGTGGGTTCAGAGCCGGCGGGAGTCTTGGAATAAAAATGTGTCTTATAATTGCAATTCACGATATACCGGAGGGACTTGCAGTAGCTGCACCGCTTATGTCTTCCAATGTTGGAAAACTTAAAATTTTATTGTATGCACTTGTTACTGCGTCTCCAACAGCTGTAGGAACTTTTTTAGGTGCATTTATAGCAGGAATATCCCAAAATGTATTGGGTATTTGTCTGTCTTTTGCAGCTGGAATAATGCTTTATGTAGTATGCGGCGAGATGATGCCGGAATCATCTAGAACATGGGAGGGCACTTCGAGTACTATCGGGGTTCTGTCAGGTATAATTCTTGGATTGATAATTGTACATGTATTGTAAAAGCAAATATAAACAAAGGTGGTAATCATATGGATACAAAAGTTTGCTTGCTTGATAAGGACAATATAGATGAAGATGTAATAAAGAAAAGTTCGGAAATTATAAGAAAGGGGGGCCTTGTAGTATTTCCAACTGAAACAGTTTATGGTCTTGGTGCAAATGCACTTGATGAAAATGCGGTGAAGAAAATATTTGCAGCAAAGGGAAGGCCTCAAGACAATCCGCTTATTGTACATATATCGGATTTGAAGGAGATAAAACCTCTTGTTAAAGGTATACCGGATGCAGCAAGGAGATTCATGGAAAAATTTTGGCCGGGACCGATGACGATTATACTTCCCAAAACAGATTTAGTTCCTAAAACTACAAGTGCAGGACTTGACAGTATAGGAATAAGGATGCCATCAGACAAGATAGCAAGGGCACTTATAAGCTGTTCGGGCGTACCTGTTGCAGCACCGTCTGCCAATATATCAGGAAGACCCAGCCCCACCGATGTGGAAAGGTGTATAGAGGATCTGAATGGAAAAGTTGACTGTATTCTCGGGGGAGATATGTGTGAATTCGGAGTGGAATCTACTGTAATTGACTGTACGGTTTCGCCAAGCTGTATATTGAGACCGGGAAGAATAACACTTGAAATGCTGAAGGAGATTGAGGAAGATATATATATAGATCCTGCAATAATGGAAAAGCCGGCAAAGAATATAAGACCGAAAGCTCCAGGTATGAAATACAGACACTATGCGCCTAATGCAAAAGTAAAAATAGTTAGAGGCAATTTGGAAAAAACTATTGCAAAAATCAATGAAATGGTGCAGAATTATATAAGTGAAAATAAAAAAATAGGAGTAATTGCCACAGATCAAACTGAAAATTATTATAAAGATGCATTGGTTATATCTCTTGGAAGTAGGAACGACATGATTCAAATTTCCAAAAATCTATTTGAAACCTTGAGAGCATTTGACGACAAGAAGGTTGATGTGATAATTTCAGAGGCGTTTTCGGAGCATGGAGTTGGAGTTGCAATTATGAATAGACTCAAAAAATCTGCTGGTTTTGATATTACGGATGTTTAAAATATTGTTGTTAATTTGAAGAATTAGGAGTGGTTTGGTGATAAAGGTTCTGTTTGTATGTACAGGAAATACCTGTAGAAGTTGTATGGCAGAAGTTATATTCAATCAATCTTGCAATACGGATTATATGCTGGCCTGGTCAGCGGGAGTATCTGTATTTGGCGAAAGTACTGCATCACACAATGCGGTAGAGGTTCTGAAAAAACATCTTGGAATCGATATAGGCGGAAGAAGGGCAATTCAACTTACACGTAATATGATAGAAGATTCATATATTGTTCTTACCATGACAAAATCTATATGCGACGGACTTCGAAGTCAATTTCCTGATTTTGAAGACAAAATATTTAATTTAAAAGAAGTTATTTCACAGGAGGGCGATGTAAAGGACCCTTTTGGTGGTAATATATTTAATTATGAGACTACCTATAATGAGCTTGATTATAGTATTTCACTGTTAATTGGCAGGTTAAAAGAAGATACAGGCATTGCTTAATGTTTCTATCTTCTTTTTTTGCGGGTTTTACATGGTAAAAGTTTATAGATGGTTTCTTATAAAAGTTTTGGAGGTGCTTTGTATGAAAATTGCTTTGGGAAGTGATCACGCAGGTTTCCCTTTAAAGAAGGACATAATGAAACATTTGGAAGAGAAGAACATTGAATTCAAGGATTTTGGAACTTTTTCGGAAGATTCCTGTGACTATCCTGATTATGGACAGAAAGTTGGAGAAGAAGTAGCTTGTGGAAATTTTGAATTTGGTATTCTTGTATGTGGAACTGGTATAGGAATAAGTATATCTGCAAACAAGGTTAATGGAGTAAGGGCAGCACTTTGCGGAGATACTTTCAGTGCTCATGCATGCAGGGAACACAATAATGCCAATGTACTGGCACTCGGTCAGAGAGTTGTGGGACCAGGTCTTGCACTTGATATAGTTGATATATTCCTGAATTCAAAGTTTCTAGGTGGAAGACATGGAAGAAGAGTAGATAAAATTACACAAATAGAAAACAAATATGCCAAATAGAATAAAGGTTCTATTCAGCAAGGAGGAATATGAATGAGTAAGGTAACGCAAATAAAACATCCCCTTATACTTCACAAGATGGCTCTTATAAGGGATAAAAATACAGGATCAAAGGATTTTAGAGAACTTGTGGAAGAAGTGGCTATGCTTATGGCATATGAGGTCACAAGAGATCTTCAGACGGAAGATGTTGAAATTGAAACACCTATATGCAAAACTACATGTAAAATGCTTTCGGGAAAGAAGGTAGCAGTAGTTCCAATACTTAGAGCAGGGCTTGGAATGGTAGGAGGAATGCTCAAACTTATTCCAGCTGCCAAAGTTGGACATATAGGACTTTATAGAGATGAAAAAACACTTCAACCTGTAGAATATTTTTGCAAGTTACCACAGGATATTGGTGAAAGAGATGTAATTGTAACTGATCCTATGCTGGCAACAGGGGGGTCAGCTTCAGATGCCATAACTCTTCTTAAGAGACGAGGAGCAAAGAAAATCAGGCTTATGTGTTTGATTGCCGCTCCAGAAGGAATTGAAAGAGTGCAGAAGGAACATCCGGATGTAGACATATATATTGGGTCCGTTGATGAAAGGCTAAATGAAGACGGATATATAATACCGGGACTTGGAGATGCAGGAGACAGACTTTATGGAACAAAATAAAGCAATTTAAGTTTTAAGGACTCTTGATGTAATTCAAGAGTCCTTAGTTTTAAAAATGCGATGATTTCTTTAAAAAAACGACTTAATAGTTTATAATTATTAATATGTATTTAAACTGAGGAGAAAATTTTTATGAGGAAAGATTGGGACAATTATTTTATGGACATTGCATTTCAAGTGGCAGAGAGAAGTACATGTCCAAGATTACATGTTGGTGCTGTGCTTGTTAAAAACAGAAGAATCAAAGGGACAGGTTACAATGGCAGTCCAAAAGGACTTCCGCATTGTGACGACGAAGGTTGTTTTATGAAAAACAACCATTGTGTAAGAACTATACATGCCGAAGTTAATTGCCTTTTGGAGGTTGCACCTCCAGATAGGGAAGAGGCTTTTTTATATGTTACACACATGCCGTGCCCTGAATGTCAAAAACTTATAATTACATGTGGTATAAAAAGAGTTATATTTTGTGAGGAGTACTCTCCCGAAATCAATTGGTTTCAATATGCACCGCATATTGAGCTGAAACGTATAACGAGGCAGGCATATATGATGGATGAGGAAGGTTAATTCATGGACAATATATACATGTTGGCAATAATTGCAATAATAATTTCTGCTGTACTTACTCCGCAGATGAAAAAAGTCGCAGTAAAATTTGGCATGATTGATGTACCTAAAGACAAGAGGCGTATACATAATAGGCCGATACCGCTTCTGGGCGGATTGAGCATTTATATTTCTTTTGTGATCACACTTATATTAAATAAAGGAATTGTAACAAACGCCCAAAAGGGAATTTTACTTGGAGCAACGGTCATAGTAATTGGTGGACTCATAGATGACAAGTATGATATAAAGCCGTGGTGCAAGCTTATGTTTCAGATAGCATCTTCAATTATTCTAATATGTTTTGGCATAAGAATAAATGTTGTTACAAATCCTATGTCGAATATATATGAATTCATAAATGTAGGAGTTATGTATATACCATTTACTATAATATGGGTGGTGGGCATAACAAATGCAGTGAATTTGATTGACGGGCTTGATGGACTTGCGGCAGGTGTATCGTTTATAGCCGGTACAACTCTTTTTATAATAGCGCTTTTAAATGGAAGAAGTGATGCAGCGCTTCTTACAATTATACTTTCGGGAGCAATACTTGGTTTCCTACCGTATAATTTTAATCCGGCATCCATATTTATGGGGGACACGGGCTCTCAGTTTCTGGGATTCATGCTTGCAGCAATATCTATAGAAGGAGCAATAAAGTCGGCGGCGGCATTTTCGATTGCAGTTCCGATACTTGCGCTTGGAATACCCATATATGATACATTGTTTGCTATGATAAGAAGGAAGATAAACGGCAGACCTATTATGTCGGCAGACAGGGGACATCTTCATCACAGACTGCTGGATATGGGTCTTACACAGCGGCAGGCAGTTGCAGTAATATATTTAATAAGCGCTATACTTGGAAGTCTTTCTGTAATTGCAATGGAGATAAATCCACAGAGGTCATATCTTGTTCTGGGAGGAGTAATCATAGTGCTTATTTTGATAGCGTGGAAAGCCGGGTTTTTCAAACACAGAGAATAAATATTTTTATGAAAATCAATCCTTAAAGATGGGGGAATATTATATGAAACAGTTAAAAACCATTACTATATTTGGGACTAGACCTGAGGCAATAAAAATGGCCCCACTTGTGAAAGAACTTGAAAGCAGGGAATGTATACATAACGAAGTTTGCGTTACAGCACAGCACAGACAAATGCTGGACCAAGTTCTTGCTTTGTTTAGTATAGATCCTGATTTTGATTTGAATATAATGAAGAAAAAACAAACTCTTACAGGAATAACGACGAGAGTTCTTGAGGGACTTGAAAAAGTATTTGAAACTGTTAAACCGGATCTTGTGCTTGTTCATGGAGATACTACGACAACATTTGCAGGGGCGCTTGCAGCCTTTTACAAAAAGATTAAAGTAGGTCATGTTGAAGCCGGACTCAGAACGTATAATAAATATTTTCCGTTTCCTGAAGAAATGAATAGAAAACTTACAGGAGCTATGGCTGACCTTCATTTCTCTCCTACATTGAATTCAAAGCATAACCTTCTAAAAGAAGGAGTATCTGAACAAAACATTTATGTAACAGGAAATACGGTTATAGATGCAATGAATGTAACCGTTGATGACGGTTATGAATTTAACAATAATGAATTGAATGAAATAGATTATAAAACTAAAAAGGTTATAATGGTAACAGCCCATAGAAGAGAAAACTGGGGTGAGGGGATACAAAACATATGTGAGGCTCTTAGAAAGATTGTAGAGGATAATGAGGATGTGGAACTTATATATCTAGTTCATCTGAATCCAATTGTAAGAAATGTTGTATACAAGATGCTTGAAGGTCAGGAAAGGATACATCTGCTTCCCCCTCTTGACACTGATGAGACTCATAATCTCATGAATAAATGCTATATGGTTATGACTGATTCAGGTGGACTTCAGGAGGAGGCACCACATCTTGGAAAACCGGTACTTGTCCTCAGGAGTGTAACCGAGAGACCTGAAGCAGTTGAAGCTGGGACGGTTAAACTAGTGGGTACGTCAAAGGAAGTTATAATTCAAAATGCAAACAAACTCATCAGGTCACAAATTGAATACGATAAAATGAGCAGGGCGATCAACCCCTATGGAGATGGAAAGGCGTCTGTAAGAATTGTTGATGCCATACTTGAGTATTTTGATATCGAAAAGGGAAGATACAAAGATTTTGATTATCTTAGAAATAATAAATAGCTGGGTTTACAGAACATAGCTGGAGGAAATGATTTCCAGCTGTATTTTGTTAAAAAACATTGTCTTTTTTTTAACAAAAATATTGATAAAATTTTAATTATCGGGTATAATGAAATTGTTAACAAGATACTTATATAAAATGTTTATAATTATTAAATTTAAATAGAGAATATAGGAGGATGAATCATGAGAGAAGTAGTTATCGCAAGTGCAGCTAGAACGGCTATAGGTAAATTTGGAGGAAGCTTGAAGAGCATTCCTGCGACTGACTTGGGCGCTATAGTTATAAAAGAGGCAATCAAAAGAGCAAATATCAAACCAGAAGATGTAGACGAAGTTATAATGGGAAATGTATTGCAGGCAGGACTTGGACAAAATCCAGCAAGGCAAGCTCTTATAAAATCAGGAATTCCAAAGGAAGTTCCAGCTTTTACACTTAACAAAGTTTGTGGATCAGGATTGAGATCAGTAAGTTTGGCAGCTCAGATAATAAAAGCTGGTGATGATGATATAATCATAGCAGGTGGAATGGAAAACATGTCAGCGGCTCCATATGTACTTCCAACTACTAGATGGGGACAGAGAATGTTCGACGGTAAAATAGTAGATGAAATGGTAAAAGACGGACTTTGGGATGCATTTTATGATTATCATATGGGAATGACTGCTGAAAATGTAGCTGAAAAATGGGGAATTACAAGAGAAATGCAGGATGAATTCTCAGCATCATCACAGCAGAAGGCAGAAAAAGCAATAAAGAGTGGAAGATTCAAGGATGAAATAGTACCTGTAACTATACATGATAGAAAAAAAGGCGACATAGTATTTGATACTGATGAATTCCCTAGATTTGGAACAACAGCACAGACACTTTCAAAATTAAGACCTGCATTTAAGAAGGACGGCGGAACAGTAACAGCAGGTAATGCATCAGGTGTAAATGATGCAGCAGCAGCAATAGTAGTTATGAGTGCAGACAAAGCAAAAGAACTTGGAATAAAACCACTTGCTAAAATAGTTTCTTATGGTACAAAGGGACTTGATCCTAGAATAATGGGATATGGACCTTTCTATGCTACTAAACAGGCACTTGAGAAATCAAATCTGACTGTAGATGACATGGATGTTATAGAAGCAAATGAAGCATTTGCAGCACAGAGTCTTGCAGTTGCTAAAGATTTGAAATTTGATATGAGTAAAGTAAATGTAAATGGTGGAGCTGTTGCTTTAGGACATCCAATTGGAGCATCTGGAGCAAGAATACTTGTTACTCTTCTTTATGAAATGCAGAAGAGAGATTCAAAATATGGATTGGCTACATTGTGCATAGGCGGTGGAATGGGTACTGCTTTGATAGTAGAAAGATAATTTGAAGATTAAAATTAATAAATGGGAACTTTAAGTATTCCCATTTATTAATTTTTTTTTAGAAAAAATTAATATACTTATTTTTAAAAATTTAGAATAAAATATATAGTTTATATATATATGGATATAAAGTATTCCAAATAAAAATAAAGAAAACGATTAGTTATCAATAGTAAATAAAAAACTTGATTTTTTATTTGCTTTTATTTTAATGAATTTAAAATGAAAGAATTACGGAGATAAATCTAACATTTTTATATATAATATGAGCAAATAAGCGCTATTTACTATAAATCACTTAAAATGTTCGAATATGATGTTGCTACTATAATCGAATTTAGTTATATAATGTTTGTTATAGATTTTAATTAAATTTAAAATTTAGAGAATTTCATTTAACTGACAGTAGGTGAGTGTTGTTTGGAGAAACAGATTAAGTTGATTTTAACCAATGTATTGAAAATTGATATTTTTATTGGAATCGCAATTGGAATTTTGTGTCTCATGTTTTTTACAAATTATACTTTTGCTCTAGTCATAGGATTGTCTGTAGCGTTTGTAAATTTTGTTGCCAACGCGGTAACAACTGGTAGTATATTGGCTGCTGGAAAAGGAAAGCTGTGGATTATGATATCCTCAGCTGTTAGAATAGTTATTACAATTTGTATTGTATTATTGCTATATAGTAATAATAAATATAACTTTATAGCTTTTATAGTTGGATACAGCTTTCATTATGTTGCTGTTATTCTAAATGGATTGCTGACTAAAAAAATCAGGAAGGGGTGATACCTATGAATTTAGATCCCAGTGTGGTGTTTTCTTTTACTTTGTTAAACCATACTTTTGGTGTAAGTACAAGTATTGTCACGCAATGGGTTATTATGGCCATAGTAATTGTATTGGCTTTAATATTAACCAGGAATTTAAAGAAAGTGCCAAGCAAAAGACAAAGTATAATAGAAATGGTAGTGGGATTTATTTATGATTTGATTCATCAAAATATGGGGGATAAGTATAAAAGCTTCGTTCCATTTATAGGAACTATGGGGATTTTTCTACTATTCCTGAATTTAACCGGCCTTGTTGGAATTGAACCTTCAACAAAAGATATTAATGTAACAGCTGGTTTTGCAATAATCAGTTTTGTAGTTATAAATGCAAATGCATTTATGAAAGTTGGAGTCAAAGGATATGCTAAGGAGCTTGTAAGTCCATTTCCGATGATGCTTCCAATGAATCTTCTTGAAAAATTCACACTTCCAATTTCACTTTGCCTGAGGTTGTTTTGTAACATGCTTGTAGGATCTATAATACTTGGGCTTCTGTATGAATTGCTGGTATACTTAAGTCATATTGCTGCATTTGTAATTCCAATACCACTGCATTTTTTCTTTGATATGTTTGATGGTATGATACAAGTGTATATATTTATGATGTTGACCATGATCTATACAAAATTGGGAGCAGATGTTGAATAATCCTCGTAATTTTTACGGGGGGAATTGTATTGTTGTGAACTAAAAAACTATAATTATATTTTAAGGAGGAACAAAATGAATATTGATGCTAAAACTTTTTTAGATGGAATGTGTGCGATAGGTGCAGGTTTGGCTGCAATAGGATGCTTTGGTGGAGGTATTGGTATAGGTAATCTTACAGGTAAGGCAGTTGAAGCAATAGCAAGACAGCCGGAGGAAAGAGGTTCTGTAACATCTACAATGTTTGTAGGCCTTGCATTTGCAGAAGTTACTTCTTTGTATGCACTTCTTGTTGCTATACTTTTATTATTTGTAAAATGGGCATAATGAATATTTCTGTAAGAAATAAGCCTGAAGGGAGGCTTTTAGGATATGAGTGGAAATGCATTTACTATTATAGCAACCATAATAAATTTCTTGATTCTTATGGCCGTACTGAAACACTTTTTCTTTGATAAAGTTAGCAATGTAATTGAAGAAAGAAACAATTCCGTCAAAGAGACTTTGAATAAAGCCGATGCTGACAGGAAAGAGGCAGAGGATCTAAAGGTTCAGAATCAAAAAAATCTTGAGATGTCTAAAGAAAAAGGCAAAGATTTGGTTGAAAACTACAGGGCTAAGGCAGAAAAATTATCTGATAGTATGAAGATGGATGCCATAGCAGAAGCAGACAGTATCAAAACAAGAGCTAAAAAGGATATAGAAAGAGAAAAGAAAAAGGCTGAAGCAGATATAAAAGGTCAGGTTGTAGAACTTGCGGTTATGATGTCTTCTAAAGCTTTGGAAGGTTCTATTGATGAAAATCAGCATAGAAAGCTTATAAATGACTTTATATCTAAGGTAGGTATTTAATCATGTATGAATATTTGGATAGAAGATATGCTCTTGCACTTTATCAAATTGCAGATGAAAAGGGAAAAGTTGAGAAGTGTCTTAATGAACTTAAAGAAATATTGGAACTTGTGAAGAGTCAACCTAAGCTGGTCAAGATTGTAGAACATCCAGAGATAAGTGTATCAGAAAAGAAAAAAATATTTGACAGCATTTTCAAGGACAAGATCGATGAAGATATTTTTAGGTTTTTGGAATTCCTTATAGAAAAAGATAGAATAAGTCAGCTTGAAGGCAACATTAGAGAATTTGATAACATATATCTTGAGAAACATAATACGCTTATAGCTGAAGTAAAAACTGTAGTTCCAATGACTGAAGATGAGAAGGATGCATTGATTGAAAAACTTGAAACAAAGTACAAAAAAAAGGTATTGATAAAATCTGAGCTTGATCCATCAATAATAGGCGGTGTATATGTAAATATAAACAACAATATTATAGATGGAACTATAAAGTCGAAGCTTTTAGAAATGAAAAAAATAATGCTTAAGAGAGATTAGAGGTGAGCCTATGAATATAAAACCTGAAGAAATAACTTCAATCATAAAAGATGAAATACAGAAATATGAGAAAAAAATAGAAACCGTTGATTCAGGTAAGATAATTCAGATTGGTGATGGTATTGCCATAGTTTACGGTCTTAACAATTGTATGGCCAACGAACTTCTTGAATTCCCAAATGATGTGTATGGCATGGCTTTGAACCTTGAACAGGATAATGTAGGATGTGTACTCCTTGGCTCCGAAGAAGGAATAAAAGAAGGAGATGTAGTAAAGAGTACAGGAAGAGTTGTAGAAGTACCTGTAGGGGATGACATGATAGGAAGAGTAATAAATGCTCTTGGAAAACCTATTGATGGAAAAGGGCCTGTAGATGAATCAAATACCAAACCTGTTGAAATTATAGCTCCTGGAGTTATAGAGAGGCAGTCTGTTAAAGAACCGCTTCAAACGGGACTCAAGGCAATAGATTCAATGATACCAATTGGAAAAGGTCAAAGAGAATTGATTATAGGTGACAGACAGACTGGAAAGACAGCTATTGCGACAGATACCATAATCAACCAAAAAGGAAAAGATGTAATATGTATTTATGTGGCTATTGGACAAAAACAGTCTACAGTTGCACATATAGTTAACGACCTGACTGAAATGAATGCAATGGATTATACAATAGTGGTATCTGCTACAGCATCGGATCCAGCACCACTTCAGTATATAGCACCTTATGCAGGTTGTACCATTGGTGAGTATTTTATGAACAATGGTAAGGATGTTCTTATAATATATGATGATCTTTCAAAGCACGCCGTTGCTTATAGAGAGATGTCTCTTTTACTTCGAAGACCGCCAGGAAGAGAAGCATATCCAGGAGATGTATTTTATCTTCATTCAAGGCTTCTCGAGAGAGCTGCAAAGCTTTCAGATAAGCTTGGGGGAGGATCTCTTACTGCACTCCCTATAATAGAGACTATGGCAGGAGATGTTACGGCATATATACCAACTAATGTTATTTCCATAACTGATGGTCAGATATTCCTTGAAACTGAACTTTTTTATTCAGGCCAGAGACCTGCAATAAATCCAGGAATATCTGTATCCAGAGTTGGGGGTAATGCACAAATTAAAGCTATGAAGCAGGTAGCAGGTACTTTAAGACTCGATCTTGCACAGTACAGGGAACTTGCATCATTTGCTCAATTTGGTTCCGATCTTGATAAAGAATCCACAAGAAGGCTTGAAAAAGGAAAGAGACTTACAGAAATATTAAAACAGCCTCAGTATAAGCCAATGCCTGTGGAAAATCAGGTAATTATACTATTTGCAGCCAGCAGAAATTACCTCATGGATGTACCCGTTGAAAAAATCGTAGAGTTTGAAAGCGAGTTTTTAGACTATATGGATACGCACCATAAGGAGATAGGTCAGGAGATAGTTGACAAGAAAGTTATATCGGATGAATTAAGCGAGAAAATAGGCAAAGCTATAGAAGAATTCAAAAAGATATTCTTGGCTTAGCAGGCAGCATTTTCTTTTCAGGAGGTGAAATATGTCAGGAGCAGGACTTGTTGGAATAAAAAGAAGAATAAAATCTGTAACCAGTACACAGAAGATAACCAATGCCATGTCACTTATAGCTACTGCCAATCTTAGGAAGGTTAGAAAAAAGCTTGAAGTTAACAACAAATATCATGAGATTTTCAGCAGTATAGTTGATGAGTTCGTAAGTGAAGCATTGAATAATAATATATATATTGGTGGAAATGGAAGCAAAAAGAAGCTTTATATATGTTTGAATTCTGATACTGGATTATGTGGTGGATTCAACAGTAATGTTGTAAATGAACTGAATTCGAAAATATCAAATGACATAGAAAATTCGGTTATTATATCCGTAGGACAAAAGTCTGGGATATATCTAAAAAGGTTTCATTACAGTGCTGAAGCAGAGTATGTGGACATATCGGATGTACCTACCATAAAAGAAGCGAGTACAGTAGTATACAAGGCGTTGGATTTATATAAAAATGGAACGGTTGGAGAAGTAAATGTCATATATACACGATTTGTTTCACCGGTAAGGCAGAGTGTTGTATCTGAGAAGATACTTCCTCTTCAAAAACACAAGGAAGATAAGCACAAGGTTCTGTTGAACTTTGAACCGGAAGTTGATGAAATGATTGATAATGTGATTGTTTCCAATCTAAAACAGGAAATGCTTAATTATATGATTAACTCCAAAGCCAGTGAGCAGGCGTCAAGAATGACAGCTATGGATGGAGCAACTAAGAATGCAAATGAATTGTTGGATTCATTGAATCTTAAATATAATAGAGAAAGACAAACTGCAATAACGCAAGAGATAACTGAAATAGTTGGAGGGGCGGAAGCCCTTAAGTGAGGAGGGATATAGATGCCTAATATAGGTAAAGTTGTTCAGGTTATAGGACCTGTAGTAGATATAAAATTCAGTCCAAACAACCTTCCTAATATATATAATGCGATAAATATAAAAAAAGGTGATGCGGAAGTTGTTGCCGAGGTTGCACAGCATTTAGGCGATGATATAGTGAGAACCATATCCATGGAAAGTACAGATGGCCTTGTAAGAGGAATGGATGCAGAGGATACTGAAGCTTCCATATCGGTACCGGTAGGTGAGCCTGTTTTAGGAAGACTTTTTAACATGCTTGGAAAACCGATTGATGAAAAGGGAGAAGTGGAAACAGATAAATATTATCCTATTCACAGATCTGCCCCTAGTTTTGAAGATCAATCCGTCAAGCCGGAAATGTTTGAGACAGGAATCAAAGTTATAGATCTTCTTGCACCATATCAAAGAGGTGGAAAGATAGGACTGTTTGGTGGTGCAGGTGTTGGTAAAACGGTTCTTATACAGGAACTTATAAACAATATAGCAAAGCAGCATGGAGGACTTTCTGTATTTACAGGTGTTGGAGAAAGAACAAGGGAAGGAAACGACCTTTATTACGAAATGCAGGATTCAGGAGTTATAAACAAGACAGCTCTTGTATTCGGTCAAATGAATGAACCGCCTGGAGCCAGAATGAGGGTTGCACTTACAGGTCTTACAATGGCTGAATACTTTAGAGATAAGGGGCAGGATGTACTTCTTTTTATAGATAATATATTTAGATTTACACAGGCAGGTTCTGAGGTTTCGGCACTTCTTGGAAGAATACCTAGTGCCGTTGGTTACCAGCCTACACTTGCAACTGAAATGGGTGCTCTTCAGGAGAGAATAACTTCTACAAAGCAGGGATCAATTACATCCGTACAGGCAGTATATGTTCCAGCGGATGACTTGACTGACCCGGCACCAGCTACGACGTTTACACATTTGGATGCAACTACTGTTCTTTCAAGATCCATAAGTGAGATAGGTATCTATCCGGCAGTTGATCCTCTTGAATCAACGTCCAGAATACTTGATCCTAGAGTTGTAGGAAAAGAACACTACAAAGTTGCATCTGATGTAAAACATATATTGGAGAGATACAGTGAACTTCAGGATATTATAGCAATACTTGGTGTTGATGAACTTTCAGAGGAAGATAGGCTTGTAGTTGTAAGGGCAAGAAGAATACAGAGATTTTTGTCCCAGCCGTTCTCGGTTGCAGAGCAGTTTACAGGGTATCAGGGCAAATATGTTCCTATAAAAGATACAATAAGAGGTTTCAAGGAAATTCTCGAGGGAAAATATGATGAACTTCCAGAAACAGCTTTTCTGTTCAAGGGAAGTATAGAGGAAGTTGTTGAAGCTGCCAAGAGTATGAAATAATATCAATTTTGGAGAAGGAGATTAATATGTCAGAAACTTTAAAGTTAACTATACTTACTCCAGAGAGAGATTTTTACAGTGGAGAAGTGGTAGAAGTAGTAACAGAAAGTGTAGTTGGTGGTATTGCTATTCTTCCCAATCATATGCCTTTGATAACTACTCTTAAACCTGCTGATACTGAAATTACTCAAAAAGACGGCAAAAAACTCAAGGCGTTTACTTCCACTGGAATACTCGAGGTAAAAAACAATGAACTCAGAATTCTTTGTGATGACTGTGAATGGCCTGAGGAAGTAGATAAAAAAAGAGCTGAAGAGGCTAGGGTGAGAGCTGAGAAAAGGCTGCAAACCCGGGATAAAGGAATAGATGTAAAGAGAGCACAGATGGCACTTGCAAGGGCCCTGGCTAGAATTAATCTAAAATAAAAGAAAAAAGCGTATTGACAGATTTTGTCGGTACGCTTTTTTATGTGGAATTAAATTTTCACAATTTAATATCAAAATTATATATTGGTATTAGGAATAATTATTATTTTATGCTTTGTAGTTTGAATTTATGATACAAACGTATATACTTCAGTGAATATTATGTTCATATATGTCCATAATTCTAAAAAGGACAGGGGGATTTTATATGAACAAAAAAATCGTTTGCATAATTATATCTTTTATTATAGTTATCACATGTATATCATTTAAAGCTTTTGCATGCAAAATTGATACTCAGGAAGAAAATCATTTCCAAAATATACTTTTTAAGAATAAAAAATCATATCAAGGAAAAAATATGGATGTATTTAGTAGTATTATTGCTTCATGTTCTGGTAAAACAGTAGAATATGGAGTTACGGTGCAATTTGATACCTTCGACTCAAGACAAGAAATAGCAAATCATATATTCAATAAATTCAATGTTAATAATAAACTTGAAAAACAGACTTCTTTGAATGACGAAAGTTATTCTATAAAATTTCATGGAAATTCTATGGATGGTTATATAGAAAGCATAAAGTACGATGACCATAATATTGTGAAAGTAGATATAATAAAGCACGATAAAAAATATTTGCTTAGACAATTTAATTCCTATGTACATTCCAGGATGAAAGACTTTTCAAATGATATTAGATATTTTCAATATGTAAAGGTAAAAACAGAAGACAAGGATATTAAGAAAACCTATGATAAATGTGCCGGCACTCTGAGAAAGATTGGAACTGCCTATATAAATACAGATGCCCTGGAAAATGGATATACATCTACTGCATATACAGGGAGATATGAAAGTATTAAGAGCGGTGGAGAAGATATTGACTTTAATTTTGCAGTTGTTAAATATTCTACGGGCATTTATGTAGTAATGGGAACACCTGAAATAATGGAAACTTACTAAAGACTTGTTTGAGAATTGTATAAAAAACATAATAAAAATTATAGAATGGAGGACAATTCATGAGTAAGATAGTAGTTAGAGGTGGAAATAAACTTCACGGGGAAGTTAATATAAGTTCAGCCAAAAATTCTGTTTTACCTATTATAGCCGGATGCATATTGAGTGGGGATAAATGTATAATAGACGATGTTCCAATGCTTGAAGATGTATTTGTTATAAGTGATATCCTGAAAAGTATTGGCGCTGAAATAGATATAGACAGAAGCCTGGATAAGATAATAATAAATACTGCAAATATTGAAGATTCAATGCCTGACAGCAGTCTTGTAAAAAAGATGAGGGCTTCATTTCTCATAATGGGTCCTATGTTGTCAAGGTTTGGGCATTTTAAGCTTTCACTTCCAGGTGGCTGTAATATTGGAACACGGCCAATAGACCTTCACTTAAAAGGATTGAGCGCCCTTGGAGCAGAGATAAATGTTGGCCATGGATATGTAGAGGCCAGAACTGAGAGACTTAGGGGCAATAATATATATCTTGATTTTCCATCTGTCGGCGCCACGGAAAATATAATGATGGCGGCCGTTATGGCTGAAGGAGAAACTGTAATAGAAAATGCTGCAGAGGAACCTGAGATAGGAGATCTCGGCAGATTTTTAAATAATATGGGAGCAAATATAATAGGGGCGGGTACCGATACCATACGAATAATAGGAGTAAAAGATTTAAAAGGAACTACCCATAAACCTATAAGTGACAGAATAGAGTGTGGCACATTTATGATTGCAGCGGCAATTACGAGGAGCAAGCTTAAAATAAATGGTGCAAACATTGAATATTTAAAGCCCATAATTGCAAAACTCACTGAAACCGGTATATATATATATCAGGAAGGAAACGGAATAGTTGTTGATGGGGATAGAAGAATGAACCCTATAGACGTAAAAACAATGCCGTATCCAGGGTTTCCAACGGATATGCAGTCCCAGATAACAGGACTTTTATGTACGATTCAAGGCACAAGCATAATAACGGAAACTATTTTTGAAAACAGGTTTATGCATGTTGCAGAAATGAAAAGAATGGGAGCTAATATAAAGATAAACGGAAGAAGTGCGGTTATAGAAGGCGTTCCAAGACTTACAGGAGCTGAAGTGAGGGCTACAGATTTAAGGGCTGGGGCAGCATTGATACTCTGTGGACTTTCAGCAGAGGGAGAAACCGAGATATCCGACATATACCATGTGGATAGAGGATATGTCAATATAGAAAAAAAACTGAAAGCACTGGGTGCGGATATTGAAAGAATAAGCTGAGTTTATGTAGTAGTAATATTATTTTGATTGCTCTCATAGAAATTATTATAAGGTATATATATGCTTGGAGAGGAGTCAAATGAAGAGAAATAGTTTATCAATATTAAAAAACACTATTTTACTGATTATCATGTGTTCAACATTTGTTATAGCTTTATCTTTTTTTATAGTCGGTCCAGGTGGAAACATTGGAAAATCGGATAATAAAACAGTTAGAAATAGTTATAATCAAAAGATATCAGTATATATAACTAAAAAGGGGAAAACAGAAGATATGAATCTTGAAGATTATGTAACTGGAGTGGTATCGGGAGAAATGCCGGCGGAATTTTCAGACGAGGCTTTAAAGGCTCAAGCAGTTGCGGCAAGGACTTTTGCTGCTGCACATATGGAAGTGTATGGAGGTAGAAAATATAATGGCAATACAGGTGCAGATGTGTGTGATACTGCGAAATGTCAGGTATTTATGCCAAAAAGCGAAAGATTTGAAAAATGGCCTGAAAGTAAGAGAAAGATGTACTGGGATAAGATAAAAGATGCAGTTGACTCGACTAAGGGGCAAGTACTTGCCTATAATGGAAAGCTAGTCATGGAACCGTACTATTTTGCTGTAAGTTCGGGCAGGACAGAAAGTTCACTTTCTGTTTTCAACAGAGATGTAAAGTATCTCAAGAGTGTTAAAAGTTTTGGAGATGAAAAGTCGAAGAAGTATAAAACATATAAGTATATTGATAAAGATCAGTTCATACAAAAAGTAAATTCAAGTTATAAGGGTGCAAATTTATCAAACAGTAATCTTGAAGATTTGGTGTCTATAAAAAGCAGGAATGAGGGAGGCTCTGTAAAAGAGATAAAACTCGGTGGAATTACTATATCAGGAATACGGTTCAGGAGTCTTATGGAGCTTAATTCGTCCAATTTTAATATAGGGTTCAAGGGAGAAAATGTGGTTATTGAATGTTTGGGATATGGACATGATGTTGGCATGAGTCAGTGGGGTGCAGATGCCTTGGGAAAGCAGGGAAAAGACTATAAGTATATATTATGTCATTATTATACGGGAGTTAAGGTTGAGAGCCTCAGCGACGTAGCAAAAAAGTAAATATAATTTAGAATTTTTTTCAACACAGCCTTGGCGCTGTTTTTTTTTACAAAAAAATTTATAAAATATGTATTTTTTGTAATTCACTGGACAAACTACAAAAAGGAGGTGTTGATATGAATAAAAATTTTATGAAGAAGTCATTTGATTTTTTAAAGAAGGAGGGTTTTTATGTAATTCTGTTTATTTGTCTGTGTGTTGCAGCAACCGCTGCGATTTTGACTGTTAGAAATGATAGAAATCAGAATGCAAATAAAGTGTCTGTTTCACAACAGAATAAGAACAGGGAAACTGCAAAAGTGGAAAGTAAACATGATAATGCCCTTCAAGTAAAGAAAAATAATAGTACTAAGAAAGAGACAAATTCCAACATGAAAAAACAGGAGCCTTCTGAGAAGGTATCAGCTTCCGTGAGTACTGATTTTCAGAAGCCTGTAGCGGGAAACATAGCAAGGGGCTATTCCAAGGATCCGGTGTATTGGGATTCAACAGGAAGTTATAGACCAAATCTTGGATATGATATACAGGCAAAGATAGGAACTCCGGTTTTCTCGGCAATGAGTGGAACAGTGGAAGAAGTTAACAAAAGCACCCAGGATGGTGTGGAAGTTATAATAAACCACCAGAACGGGCTCAAGACAGTTTACTCAAATCTGGATTCAAATTTGAAAGTTTCTGCAGGGCAAAGTATTGCAAAAGGTCAGGTAATAGGAACTGTTGGAAATACAACATTGAGATCCGCTTATGAAAAATATGGTGATCATCTTCATTTTGGAGTTCTGAAAGGAAATGAATTTGTAGATCCAGCAAGATACATCAAGTATTAAAACTAATATTTGATAATATAATATAAAATTGTAAATATATTCAAATAAATATAAATTAAATTTAACATCAAGGATTATAACTGTAATCTTAGTAAAGGAGTGATGACAGTTGAAGGACTATATTGAAGAAAGGGTTTTGGATGTGGCCAAATATATAATAGGTTCCAAGGCCACAATAAGAAAAACGGCAAAGGTTTTTGGAGTCAGCAAAAGCACCATACATAAAGACATGACAGAAAGACTTCCAAAAATAAATCCTCAAATTGCCAAACAGGCAAAGATGATATTGGATTATAATAAGGCTGAGAGGCACATTAGAGGTGGAAATGCAACTAAAATGAAATATAAAGCTATTGAAGGTTAAAAACATTCCTATTATAATTATAATTATAATGCAATTAATATAGATATAAAAATCACAGTACAAACACAACGAAATGAATAGTAGGAGTGAAAAAGGAATGTTTTTTAGTATAGGAACTGATATGGGAATTGATTTGGGTACTGCCACAGTCCTTGTTTATATTAAGGGGAAAGGTGTAGTATTGAAAGAACCATCCGTAGTAGCGATAGACAAGAATCAGAATAAGGTACTTGCTGTGGGAGAAGAAGCATGGCAGATGATTGGAAGAACTCCAGGAAATATTGTAGCAATACGTCCGCTTAGGGATGGTGTAATATCCGATTATGATGTAACTGAAAAAATGCTTAAATATTTTATAGAAAAGGCTTGTGGTAAAAAAAGAACTACTCCAAGGGTAGTGGTTTGTGTACCATGCGAAGCTACTGAAGTTGAAAAAAGAGCCGTAATCGATGCAGCACAAAATGCAGGGGCAAAAAAGGTATTTTTAATAGAAGAGCCGCTTGCTGCCGCCATAGGTGCAGGAATAGATATAACCAAACCGGAAGGGAATATGGTAATTGATATAGGTGGTGGAACAACAGATGTAGCAGTTATTTCTCTCGGAGGAATTGTAGTTAGATCATCAATCAAAGTTGCAGGAGACAAGTTTGATGAAGCAATAATGAAATTCATAAGAAAACAGCGAAAACTTATGATAGGTGAAAGAACTGCGGAAGAGTTGAAGATAAATATAGGATCGGCATTTGACGGAAGTGATGATGGAATGGAAATAAGAGGTAGAGATCTCGTCACTGGACTTCCTAAAAATATAAGAGTGACCTCGGATGAGATGAGAGAGGCACTTAAAGATACTATAAATGCAATAGCCGATACTACTCATGCAGTACTTGAAAAAACTCCTCCTGAACTTGCTGCTGATATAGCAGATAAAGGCATTATAATGACTGGAGGAGGAGCTTTGCTGAATGGATTGAATGATCTTATACACAACACTACAAATGTGCCTGTGTATGTTGCAGAAGATGCAGTATCATGTGTAGCTCTTGGAACAGGAAAAGTACTTGAATATCTTGATAAAATGGAGATTACGTTTACTGGAGATGATATAACTATTATTGATTAAATTAAGAATCTAATTTATTAGTAAATTTTCTAATAAGTTAGATTTTTTAACTAATATATTTTATCTGAGTTTTCATATAGGTTATATGCATGTGTCAATGAGTCAAGGATTACCTTTGACATGGATAAAATAAGATTTAGACGTATGTTGTTGGAACTGCTGAACAAATTCCTATTTGCATTTGAATCCACGATACCTATTATGGAAGCCTCTCCGACATTTGGAAGTGATTTTCCAACACCTTTTCCAGGATGGACAGGAAAATCCCTTATTTGGATTTCTCCTATACTTTCAGTATCACCAAGGCAGGCATCTATCCCAAGAATGTTACAGTTTTTGTGTTTCAATTTGATTTCATCAAGTTTTCTATTGATATTCAGGGCATGTATAGGTTCTTGTATTGTACCGTAGACAGGAAGAGGAAAATGTTTATATGTAAGTAATGTACCTACCATAGGTCCAAGGCAGTCACCTATGTATCTGTCTGTACCGATACACACTAGGATTGTATTTTTACTTATATAATCTTTTAAAAAATTCCCTAGTTTGTGATATACCAATGGATTTGTATACTTTGCTTTTATTTTGTTCACAATGTCACCTCTTTGATTAAGCTTTTTATTTTTTCATGTATGATCCGTGTTTTTAAAAAGTCATATATAATCTATATGATTGCTTGATTCAAATTAGAATACTACAAAAAAAATGACACTTGCAAAGGTATGATTTTGTGAGAAAAAACAAGTAATACAGAGTAAATAAAGGATGTTTATCAAAATATAAGAAAAAATAGAATTTGAAAAAAAGCCAACTACACGTTATACTAACATACGTTAATGTATTTGCTGCTTTGTACGGCAGTTGATTTAAAGTAGTGAATAGGCTGGCATAGCTCAGATGGTAGAGCAACTGACTTGTAATCAGTAGGTCGTGGGTTCGATGCCTACTGCCAGCACCAAATTTGGAGGAATTCCCGAGTGGCTAAAGGGGGCAGACTGTAAATCTGTTGTCATCGACTTCGATGGTTCGAATCCATCTTCCTCCACCAAGTATTATGGGCGCATAGCTCAGCTGGGAGAGCATCTGCCTTACAAGCAGAGGGTCACAGGTTCGAGCCCTGTTGTGCCCACCATTAATTATGGATTTTGGTTTTAATGTAACAAGTGAATAAGCTGGCATAGCTCAGATGGTAGAGCAACTGACTTGTAATCAGTAGGTCGTGGGTTCGATGCCTACTGCCAGCACCAAATTTGGAGGAATTCCCGAGTGGCTAAAGGGGGCAGACTGTAAATCTGTTGTCATCGACTTCGATGGTTCGAATCCATCTTCCTCCACCATATAAAAAACACTAGTTGGTGTTTTTTATTTTACAATTTAAAACTCTTATCGAGAGAGGTGGAGGGAAAGGGCCCTATGAAACCCGGCAACCAGTAATTTTACTAAGGTGCCAATTCCTGCAGTTTTTCTGCGAGATAAGAGAGTTGATATGTTTATTGACCTCTTCTTATGAAGAGGTTTTTTATTTTATACAGATGGAGGTAAAATTATATGAGAAAGTTATTCACTTCTGAGTCGGTTACAGAAGGACATCCAGATAAAATGTGCGATCAGATATCAGACGCAATACTTGATTCCATACTGGCACAAGATCCTGATGGAAGAGTAGCTTGTGAAACAGTGACTACTACAGGGATGATTATGATTATGGGAGAAATATCAACTAAGTGCTATGTTGACATTCCAAAGATAGTCAGAAAAACTGTAAAAGAAATAGGTTATACTAGAGCTAAATACGGTTTTGATTGTGATACTTGTTCTGTAATATCTTCAATAGATGAGCAGTCTTCGGATATAGCAATGGGAGTAAATGAAGCTTTTGAGGCTAAATCAGGAGAAATGGACAAAGTAGATGCAGTAGGTGCCGGAGATCAGGGAATGATGTTTGGATTTGCTACAAACGAAACTCCGGAATATATGCCTCTTCCAATAAATATGGCTCATAAACTTTCAAAAAAGTTGGCTGATGTAAGAAAAGACGGTACACTTTCATATTTGAGGCCTGATGGAAAGACTCAGGTTACTGTAGAATACGAAGATGACAAGCCTGTGAGAATAGACACGGTTGTAGTTTCATCACAGCATGATCCACATGTAACTCAGGAGCAGATAAGAGAGGATATAATAGAAAAAGTTATAAAACCTATAATACCTGCAAAGTTTCTTGATGAGAATACTAAATATTTTATAAATCCTACAGGAAGATTTGTCGTAGGAGGTCCTCAAGGTGATTCGGGACTTACCGGAAGAAAGATAATAGTAGATACTTATGGTGGATATGGAAGACACGGCGGAGGAGCATTTTCCGGAAAAGATCCAACCAAAGTTGACAGATCGGCAGCATATGCTGCAAGATGGGTGGCAAAAAATCTTGTTGCAGCAGGTGTTTCTGATAAACTCGAGATACAGCTTGCTTATGCCATAGGAGTTGCAAAACCTGTGTCTATAACGGTAGATACATTTGGAACGGGGAAAATATCGGATGACAAGGTTGTTGATATAATAAATAAAACCTTTGATTTAAGACCGGGTGCAATCATTAGAGAACTTGATTTAAAAAGACCTATATATAGACAAGTTGCGGCATATGGACATTTTGGAAGAACGGATTTGGATGTACCTTGGGAACAATTGAACAAAGTAGATGATATAAAGAAATATTTGTAAATAAAAGCACGTACCTTTAAGGGACGTGCTTTTGATATGTTATAATGAAATATATTAATAGTATTTTGAGAAATAGGGGAGCTTTATGGAAGAAATACAGGGAATTATAGATGATGTAGTATTTCATAATGATGAAAATGGATATGTGGTTGCCAAATTGAAAAATAAAAGTGGTATTGTAACAGTAGTGGGAAACCTCCCGTTTATTATGGAGGGACAGAATTTGAAACTTACTGGTGAGTGGGTTCTGCATCCTAATTTTGGCCAGCAGTTCAAGATAAAATATTCCGAGGAAGTTGTACCTGATACTACAGTCGGCATTGAAAGATATCTTTCATCAGGGGCGATATCAGGAATAGGTCCGGTTACTGCGAGAAAGATAGTTGAAAAGTTCGGCAAAGAGACACTTTATATAATGGATAATCACATTGACAGGCTTAGAGAAATAGAGGGGATAGGACAGAAAAAGATAAATCTTATATGTGATTCCTATTCAAAACAAAGTGAAGTAAGAAATATAATGATTTTCCTTCAGACATATGGTATAAGTGCAAATCAATGCGTAAAAATACATAAAAAATTTGGAGCGTCATCTATTGATGCAGTAAAGAAAAATCCATATGTTTTAACAGATGAGATAGCAGGGATAGGCTTTAAAATTGCAGACAGGATAGCCAGAAGCCTCGGTATAGAAGCAAATTCACCTTTTAGAATTCAAAGTGGACTGAGATATTTGGTAAACAAGTTTTGCAATTTCGGAAATACGTATATGCCGCTGGAAAAGCTTGTGTCTGAGGCTGAAAGCCTTATGGGTACGAACAAAGAAGATGTTGAACAAAATATATATGACAGTTCGCTTAAAGGAAAGCTAAAACTTGAAAAGTCAGGGGAGAAAATATGTGTTTTTCTTCCTGTGTACTATTATTGTGAGTTGAGTGTTACAAAAAAAATACTTTATCTTGAATTCAGCAAATATGATAAAATTGAAATTGACATTGAAAAGGAAGTTTGTGATTTTGAAAAAGCCAGCAATATAGAATTTGCGGCTTCTCAGATAGAGGCCATAAAAGGTGCCTTTGAAAATGGAGTTGAGATAATAACAGGGGGACCTGGAACCGGAAAGACTACTATAATAAACTGTATAACTGGAATATTTGAAAAGCTTGGGTTCAAGGTTATGATGGCTGCTCCAACCGGAAGGGCGGCAAAGAGAATGTCCGAATCTACAGGGAAAGAAGCAAAGACAATACATAGACTTCTTGAAATGGGAGTTTCGGGAAGCGATGAGGAAGCATTTTTTTCAAAGGGAGATGGGGTGCCTCTTGAATGTGATGTTGTTATAATAGATGAAGCTTCCATGATAGATATAATGCTTATGGATAGTCTTTTAAAGGCCATTTCACCTGGAACAAGGGTTATAATAGTTGGAGATGCATATCAGCTTCCCTCTGTTGGTCCTGGTAATGTGCTTCGAGATTTTATCTCCAGCGGTTGTATAAAGGTTATAAGGCTCAAAGAAATATTCAGACAGTCCAAAGAAAGTATGATTATAGTCAATGCACATAGGATTAATTCTGGAGAAATGCCTTTTATCAATGTAAAGGATAAAGATTTTTACTTTATAAAAAGGATGGATCAGAATGAAGTTCTGAATATTCTAATTCAACTTGTTGACAAAAGGCTTCCAAAGTTTAACAAGTCCTGGAATAAATTAAAAGATATTCAGATAGTATCCCCCATGAGGAAAGGACTTCTTGGAGTGTTCAATTTAAACAAGAAGCTTCAGGAAACATTAAATCCTGAAAAAGAGGGAAAAAATCAGAGAAAGCTTAGAGATGTCATGTTCCGTGCAGGTGACAAAGTGATGCAAATCAGAAACAATTATTCTTTAAAATGGACTTCTGTATCGGAGGATGGAGAAGAAGGACTTGGAGTATTCAACGGGGATGTTGGTTATATATACAGCATAGACAATGAAAATAATACTGTAACTGTGGTATTTGATGATGACAGGAAAGTTGTATATGACAATATGTATTTGGATGAGATTGAGCTTGCGTATGCAATGACTATTCACAAAAGCCAGGGGAGCGAATTCCCGGTAATTATAATGCCGGTGTTTATGGGATCGAATTTTTTAATGAACAGGAATTTGCTGTACACCGCGGTTACAAGAGCAAAGCAGATGGTTGTTCTTGTAGGGGATGTAAAGGCGCTGAAGTTTATGATAAATAATAATAAAAGTTTTGAGAGATATTCGTTATTAAAAAATAGAATAATGGATATAATGGAGAGTGAAGACAATGTTTCCATGGAATAAGGTGAGTTTTATGGAAGAAAACAAAAATATAAAACGAATAATATCAAAATGGATCAGAAATAATGACAAATTTTTAAATATAATATCTGTTCCATACAATTCAACTGAAATATTTATTGAAGTGATAGAGCAATGCCTTTTGAAGGGCAAAAAGATATTGTACATAACGGATGAAAATAAAAACAATGCCAGTATAGTGTCAAATATAAAAAAATATCTTGACTTAAGACATTTTTTATACATAGACAATATAAAAAATAAGATTAAGTTTAACTTTAAAATTTGTAGTTATGATGCAGCTGAGAATTTATCCGGGAATTTTGACCTTGCTATTTATGATGATATAAGCAAGTTTTCAATTAGAAGCAAAAATGATATATTGTCAATATTAAATAAGCTTGGCAGTGTATGCAGAAAGATAATATGTTATTCAATTGAAAAGGTACATGAAAATGCCGTGTATGCCGTGATGCCGCTTAATGGCAGCAGTGTACCAATGATAGAACCGAGAACGGTACTTACAAGGCTTGACATAAATAAAGAAATTCCCTTTGTTGTATATGATTATATAAAATGGTCCGTAAAAATGAAAAGAAAAGTTATGATATGTGTTCCGGACGAGGAGAAGATATCTGGAGTTTCAAAATATATGGAACAGTATTGCAGAAGTTTTTTTAAAAACACAATTTGTTTAAATGATGAATTTGATAAAGAGTCAATTTCGAAATTTGAAAATGCAGAAAGTGCAGTATTTGTTACAAACCATTTTGAATGTTTTGTACCCGGATTGAAACATATTGATATAATGGTATATTTTGCAGACAATAAACACTTTAGTTATAAAGATTTTATATATTTGTGTGGAAGTGTGCAGAGAGGAGAGGAAAATTTAAAAGGAGAGGTTGTGTTTTTGGCAAATTGTGATACGCTGAATATGGAGAAGGCCAGAAACATAACTAGAAATTTTAATAAAAAAGCATGGGACATGGGATTGTTAAGTGTATAAAGTTCATATGGGATTGTGTACTTTCGGTTATATATTGTGATGATCAAAAATGCGCTGCCTGCGGCAGGGAAATTTTTGATGAAGGTGCTGTGCTGTGCCCGGAATGTAGAAAAAATGTTTCCATTTGCAGAGACAGTGTGGAAATATCATATCGAAATGAGAAACTTTGCTGTTACAGTGCGGCGTATTATTCAGGAACTATGATGCAGCTTATAATAAAACTTAAATATAAGTCCTCATTTAGAGCTGGAAAAGTTATAGCGGATTACATGTACAGGACGATAAAATTTAACAATATTCATTTTGAGGCTATAACATATGTTCCAATGATGTCTAAAGATATTAAAAAAAGAGGGTATAACCAGGCTGAATATATCGCACGTATTTTGGGTGATTATACTAAAAGACCTGTGCTTTCATGTCTTATAAAGGTCAAAAATACAAAAGACCAGATCGGCTTGAGCAAAGGTGACAGGTGGAGGAATATTGATGGAAGCTTTGAAGTCGTTTTGAAAAAACTTGTTTGTAATAAAAATATTTTGCTGGTTGACGATGTTTTGACAACTGGTGCTACAGTATTTTTTTCAGCACTTGAACTCAAAAAAAGTGGAGCGCGGAAAATTGTTGTGTTGACTGGTGCTAAAAGTAAGGTATAATTATAATGTCAAGTTAGGTTTGTGGTTGAAAGTCGATGCCAGTCGCAGGCGAAACGATCCACGTAAGCTGGATAAAATATCTAGTGAGCATGGTGCGGCTTAGAAACAAGTCCTGCCGTATATTAAAATACGAGAGAATGATTAGTGACAGGTTGAATCCGGGTAGCAAAAGTTCCAGCAGGCGAGTGTGGGGTCAAAGACCAGGTCAACTAACTTGACCTATTTTGTGTTATTTAAAATAATAGGATTATTTTGTAAATGTATATAAGGAAAAGATTTTTATGGTGGTGATAATTGTAGAGCTTTTTATGTTAAACGTTTACCAAGAAGTATAGTATGCAATTCAGAAAGGGTCAGGTTGAGGGGGTGTTGAATATGAGTCAACAAAATGGAAATACACGTAAAGGCAAAGTTTTTAATGCAATATGTGAATCCTCAAAAAAATTTGCATTAGATAATCTAAGTGATATGAATAAGATAGGGCTGTCGGCTATGGATATATCGGCAAACCTCAAAATTGACAGAACTAATGTTAGTAGAGAACTGAATAATTTGGTTAGAGAAAAAGTAGTAATCAAAATTTTAGGAAAGCCTGTTTTGTATCTGTCAAAGAAGGTTATAGAGACTATTTTGAATACAACTGTTAATAAATGTATATTTTTGAATAAGAGAGAATTTGTGAATTTTTTAAAAAAATATACAATGGATGCTGATACTTCATTAAACGGTTATAAAAGCGAAGGCAGTACAGCTGCTGCTGAAGACAAGCACAGTAGCAAAAAAGATTTGGTGAGCAAAATTTTTAATAGTATAGTAGGAGCAAATTACAGCTTGAAAAATCAAATAAAACAAGCTGTGGCTGCGATAATGTATCCACCAAGTGGATTGCATACATTGCTTGTAGGACCAACAGGCGTTGGTAAAACTACATTTGCGGAAATTATGTACAGGTATGCTGTAGAAGCTGATATATTAAAACCAAAATCGCCATATGTAATTTTTAATTGTGCTGATTATGCAGGAAATCCTCAATTATTGTTATCATGTTTGTTTGGTCATATTAAGGGTGCCTTTACAGGTGCAGACAGAGATAAGGGTGGAATAATTGATTCCGCGGATGGTGGAATTTTGTTTTTAGATGAAGTTCACAGGCTTCCTCCGGAAGGTCAGGAGATGCTTTTTTCATTAATGGACAGAGGAAAGTTCAGAAGATTAGGAGAATCGAGCAGCATTCATGAAGCAAGGGTGCTTATTATAGCAGCTACCACTGAAGAGATTGACAAGGCAATTTTAAATACTTTTTTAAGGAGAATACCTTGTTTAATTGAGATACCTGGATTAAAAGAAAGATCTTTGAACGAAAGAATGGAACTCATATGCAGTTTTTTTGAAGATGAGTCCAAAAAAATCGGAGTACCTGTTACTGTTTCAACAGAGGTATTAAAATTGTTTTTGCTCTACGATTGTCCTGGGAATATCGGACAATTAAAAAACGATATACAGATAACTTGTGCCAATGCATTTGTAGAATATGTTACTGAAAGTAGAAATAAAATTTATATAAAATTATCTCAAATGACAGACAGAATTAAAGAAGGAATTTTTACGCTGGATAAAAAGCGTGAAGAAATAATTCAAAACTTTGATATGGATGCCGTTAAAGATTTAACATTTGATGGAAAAAATTTTAAAGCAGATAATAATTTCAGAAAGATGATAATACATGATTGTTACAGAACAGCCGGAGACTTTTATAAAAGTATATTAAGTAACTCTAGAAAATATTTTCAACAGGGAAAACCAATAGTGGAAATAAAAAAAATTATTAACAGTCAAGTCGACACGTATTTCAACAAACACAGTCATTCCAATGTTGTTATGGAAGACAGATCAATTTTCAAATTGGTACCCAAAAAAATAGTTGATGTAGTAAAGGGGATATTGCAAGATGCGGCAAAGAATTTGAATATGCGTATAGATCAAAAGATTATATACAGTTTATCATTACACATAGAGACTTTAATAGAACGGATAAAAACAGGAAGCTATATTTATAAAAATGATAATTTGGTGGATTCTGCTAAATTTCTGGATGAATATAAAATTTCTGAAAATATCAGATATAAATTGGAAAGAGAATTAGATATTAACATTCCAGAAGAAGAAGCTGCTTTTATTGCAATGCTTTTATATGCCTTAAAAACAAACAATACCAAAAGCAATATAGGAGTGGTGGTTCTGGCTCATGGAGATTCTACTGCAAGTAGTATGGCAAAAGTGGCAAATGAACTGCTTCAAATAGATACTGTTAAGGCTATAGATATGCCGCTAAAAGAGACTGTTAATGAAACATTAAACAAGGCTGTTAATTTAGTCAAACAGCTTGGAAAGTCTGAAGTTCTGCTTTTAGTTGATATGGGTTCGCTGGCAACATTTTCTGAAAGAATTACGAAGAAAACAGGAATAGTAGCTAGGACAGTTAAGATGGTAACTACTCCTATGGTTATTGAAGCAGCAAGAAAAGCAATGGTACCAAATATGGATTTAGAGTCATTGGTTGGAGAGGTAAACAGTATAAGTTCCTTTATAGGACAGGGTATCAAGATTAATGAGGAATCTGGTAATTTGAAAGACAAAGAAAATGATTATGTGCGGCAAAGTGAATATGATTATTTTGACTATAACAAAGATAAAATGATGGATCTGTTAGATGGAGTGCTTACTTTTTTGAATCCGCGAAAAACTTATTTGCTGTTGGATAAGGTGTATAAGATGATTTTGGAAGACTTGAAAATTAAGAAGGACAGCGGCTTAAAAATAAAATTTATGTTTCATTGTATGAGTATGATTGAAAGGGTAATATGTAATGAAACTCTTCAATATAACAATTTAATGAATTTAGTAAAAGATAAAAGGAATATACTGGAAAATGTCAAATCAAATTTTAAATTTGTGGAAAATGCATTTGGAATTTTGATACCAGAGAGTGAATTTGCATATATCGTTGAAATGTTAGCTATATACATTTAGGTTTCCAAGTTAGTACTGTCATGCTGAATAATTGGTATGGCAGTTTTTTTATAAAAGTATATACCTTTGACACAGTTAGTAAATTATAAAATCACGGCACACATTTGTTTATCCATGGCACATTCCTAAAAGTGACACAGTATGGAAGTTTAAGTGGAAATTACGACACACATTTGTTGATGTGTAAATTATATTTAGAAGATTTATAACACCTAAAGGGTATTACTTTGGGGATCTAAGATATTATAGATTGGCTTGGCACACATTTGCACATATAATTGGCATTGTATTTGCTCATAAATATATAAAACAGGAGGTGATGACATGATAGGAGTATTAATTGCCACTCATGGAAAGATGGCAGAGGGTATTCTTGATAGTGCCGAACTTATTATAGGAAAACAGGATAATTGCAAAGTTCTAGCTTTACATCATGGAGACAACATTGAATTATTTGGTGAATCGATTAAAAATGCAATTATTGAGTTGGATAAGGGCGATGGTGTATTGGTGTTTACAGACTTGTTTGCTGCTAGTCCTTATAATCAGACGGCAGTAAATTATAAAAAGTTAAAAAAATGTAAATATAGATCAATTACAGGTGTAAATCTTCCGATGCTCATCGAAGCATTGAGCGAAAGAATGCTTGGCAAAGAGCTCGATGAGATTACTGCATCAGTTATGAAAGCAGGAAAAGAAGGAATTAAAGAATTGTTTTACGAGTTAAAAAAAAATAAAAAATGGAGGAGATAGAAATGGCGGAAATTGTATTAGCACGTATTGATGACAGACTTATTCATGGACAAGTAATGACTGCTTGGCTTCAGTATTCTGGAGGTAATCACATTGTTATTGTGGATGATGAAACAGCTGAGGACAGCTTCTTAAAATCTGTTTTGTCGATGTCAATTCCAATAGGAGTCAAATTGGACATATTTAATTGCTTGGATGGTGCAGAATTTCTTAAAAATTTAAATGACAACAGCAAAGTAATTATTTTGGCGAAAGTTCCCGAGACATTTTTTACGTTAATAGAAAATGGAGTAAATTTAAAACAAATTATTATTGGAGGTATGGGAGCTAATCCGAATAGAAGCAAGTTTTATAAAAATATTTCTGCATCAGATAATGAAAGAGAGACATTTAAAAAGATTATTGCATCCGGAACTACTCTTACAATTCAGGTTATCCCGGATCAAAATCCTATTAATGCAGAGCAATTTTTAGCTCACTGAATATTAGGTGATTTAAATTGATATTTTATGACATGGGGAACAAATGAATAAGTCGAAAAGGTTTATAAAAAAATTTGAAAGGCAGGGAATGTTTATGCACGTTAGTTTATGGCAGGCAATATTGATTGGACTATTATATTATTTAGGGTTTAATGGAACACCATGGCTTAGTAATGTAGGTACTACAGTTGTTAACAGACCGTTAGTTGCTGGAACAATAGTTGGACTTATTTTGGGAGATCCGGTGAAGGGATGCATTATTGGAGCTGCAATTAACTTACCGTATTTAGCATATATTTCGGCGGGTGGAACTATTTCAATGGATATAGGACTGGCAGGGACTGTTGGAACAGCATTTGCTCTTATATCAGGGGTTACTCCACAAGTTGCAATTTCTATGGCTGTACCTATTGGGTTGCTTGGAACAATGCTTTTTGTACTTAGAATGACAGTTGATATTTCTTTTGTGCACATGGCTGATAAAGCGGCAAAGGAAGGCGATGTTAATAAAGTTATATTTTTCAACGTAGTGCCTCCGCAATTATTCCTAGCATTCATAACAGTTGTACCAGTTACATTGATAGTGTATTTTGGCTCCGGTGCAATATCAACAATTATTAGTTCTTTGGGAGGTACTCCATTGCACATACTTACAGTAATCGGAGGAGTATTGCCTGCTTTAGGTATAGCTATGAATTTGAAGGCAATTGGCCGCAGGGGAATATTATTATTTTTCATGATTGGATTTATATCAAGTGTATATTTAAAGCTGCCAATTATAGCTATATCGATAATTGGATTTATAATAGCTATGCTATATACTGAACTTTCAATAAGTAAACAGGGGGTGGCTTAAATGAAAGAGGAAACTAAAAAGAATGGTTTGTTGAAGAAAAGTGATGTTGTTAAATCATTTTGGCTGTGGGCATTTTTCTCTGTCTCGAATTACAACTATGAAAGATTGATGGCTAATGCATTTGTTCATGCATTGTCGCCGGTATTAAAGAAATTATATGGAAATGATGAAGAAGAAATGAAAAAAGCACTTCAGAGACATTTGGTATTTTATAATACCGAACCTCATTTTGGTAGTATAATCGGTGGAATGACTGTGGCAATGGAAGAGCAAAGGGCGCAGGGACAGCCGATTTCAGACAAAATGATCAATAGTTTGAAAACCGGTTTGATGGGACCTATAGCTGGTATTGGAGATACACTTTGGCAGGGTACGTTGATTCCTATTACAGTATCTTTTGGAATTAGTATTGGAGCAACTGGAAATTTGCTGGGACCACTTTTCTATGCTACTGTCATGCCTGGAATTATGCTTGTACTTGCATATAACTTATGGATGAAGGGATATATATTGGGACGTGAAGGGGTTCAAAAGTTGCTCGCAGGAAACATGCTTCAGAAGGTTATGAGTACGGCTCAGACTATGGGTGGAATTGTTTTGGGGGGACTAGCAGCTAGTTTTATTACATTGTCATGTCCATTGAAGTTTAAATTGGGAACTACTACATTGGCAATACAAACAGGAGTATTGGATAAACTGTTATTGGGATTGCTGCCATTAAGTATGACTTTCCTTACACTGTTTTTATTAAAAAAGAAGATGAAATCGACAACAGTATTGCTGGTACTTACAGTTATTGCTGCAATTGGTGCTGCAATAGGAATTTTTTGAAAGAATGACGTAAGCTTTATAAGCAGCAAAAGTATATTTATGTTGTAAGGTGAAGGGAGATATAAAAAATGAAATTAGAGGGAAAAGTAGCAGTAGTCACAGGTGCAGGAAGCGGAATTGGCAGGGCATGTGCTTTAAGATTCGCCGAGGAAGGAGCAAAAGTAGCAGCTTTTGATTTAAATGAAGATGGAGTAAAAGAAACAGTACAAGAAATCAAAGCATCCGGAAAAGAAGCCTTGGCTGTTAAAGTTAATGTTACGAATAAAAAGTCCGTTTTTGATGGAGCAAAATTGGTGGAGAAAACTTTTGGAGGTATTGATATCTGGGTTAATGCAGCTGGAGTTTCCAAAATTCTTCCTTTTATGGAGTGCACAGAGGAAATTTGGGACTTAACACTGGATGTTAATTTAAAAGGCCAGTTTTTCTGCTGTCAGGCAGCAGTTGCTCACATGCTTGGAAAAGGAGGGGCAATTATAAACTTCTCCTCCCAGTCGGGTAAAAAGGGTACAAACAATTATCAGGCGTATTGTGCCAGCAAATTTGGAGTAATTGGATTGACTCAGTCAGTTGCAATGGAATTTGCCAGAGAAAATATACGTTGCAATGATATTTGTCCGGGAGTTGTAAGGACACCAATGTGGGACAAGCAAACTGAAGATTATGCTAGGAAAAAACATATTTTAGCGGAAGAGGTAATGCCAAGATTTGAAAATAACATTCCATTGGGAAAATTGTGCAGTTTGAAAAATGCAACCGATTTAGTTATGTTTTTAGCAACGGATCAATCAGCATATATGACGGGACAATCATTAAATCTCACAGGTGGATCTTGTATGTACTAGAAAAAATCAGATATATTTTAGATAGGGACTCTATAGAATTTTCTATAGAGTCTTTACCTGTCAGATATCAATTATAATGAAGACAAATTATATAAAATCATGATGTAAATATTTCCATGCAAAAATTCAGGACTATATCAAGATTTGGAAATGTCGACAAAGTAATAATATGTGAGTAATATGATGTTAGAAAACAATATTGTTATTTATGTTGAGAGGAAAGTGGTATTTAATGAAAATCATAGGCATAATTTTTACTTTGGCCGGGTTGCTCGGATCTTTTATAACCGTGTGTTTAAATGCAGGTGCTGGATTGGCTGCAATAACAGGTTCATTTGCGGTGCTTCTTATCGGTATAAGCTTTTTACTTTCATATGTTAATTTTTTGAGCTTGAATAAAATGGAATTTTTGCATGACTGTGGAGATATTTACAAGCAGGATAAAGTAAAAAATATTCAGGTGTGACTTTGAATCTTTTAATTGCAGCCTTGGCTAAGTTCCAAGGTTTTTATTTTTTGAAATTTGGTGTTAACATTTACAAGAATTTTATTTATAATAGATTATAAAAATTATAAATAAAAAATGGAGATGACATAATGAAAATAAGTGGTGAATGCTGGCAGTGTGGATGCAAAAAAATGGATTATGGAGATTCAAGGTATTGTATATTTGATGATACTTCAGGTGCAGTCATAATAAAGGACGAGCCAGACAAATGTGTTTTTGTTGAAAAGGACAGTGAAGATTTTAAAAACATCTATGAGGAGTTCCAAAAAAATAATCCAGATTAGGAAGTTTAGTGCAATGTTTTATTAGAAATTAATTTAGAGAGGAATAATGTTTGCATTTTGAGCCATACTAATTTGTGTAAACTTATATAAAAGAAAGGTGGTTTTTAATTATGGATACTCCTAATATGAAAATAAAATGTAGTGTGGATTCATGTCATTATTGGAAGAGCAACTGTTGTAATGCCGATGCAGTTGAAGTAAACCCTATGTCTGGGAAAAATGCAAATACAAGTGATGATACATGTTGTAAGACTTTTAAACCCTGTAGATAGTTTCAACTGAGGTTAATGCAGTTTCAACCCAGCCTTTCTGGATTGGAACTGCATTTCTATTTAAATCATTCAAAAAACAGGAACTGCAAACATACAACAAAACCTAATTTTTAGACTCTGTTGTATGTTTTTGTTAGAATTCAAGAGACTCTGTGTTGTGGTATTGTATTTTGTGTCAAACAGTATTAGAATATAAATAAACATATAGGTAAACAGAGAGGGGCTGGGAACATGAAGATAACTGTAAATGGAAAAAACATAGCGGTAACTGATGCGCTGAAAGGTGCTGTAGACAAGAAACTTTCAAAACTTGAGAAATATTTCAAGCCGGATGTGGAAGCGCATGTTACGTTAGGTGTACAGAAAAATTCTCAGATCGTTGAAGTTACTATTCCCGTTGGAGGAGTTATACTTAGAGGTGAAGAAAGAAACAACGATATGTATGCTTCTATTGATCTGGTAGTTGATAAAATCGAAGGACAGATAAGGAAACAAAAAACAAAACTTCTTAAAAGAAAACGTTCTTCAGAATCATTAAGATTCCAGTTTATACCTGATCAGAGGGATGATGAAAAAGATGAAAATAAAATAGTTAGGACTAAAAAGTTTGCAATAAAGCCAATGTCGGCAGAAGAAGCAGTTCTTCAAATGGAACTTTTAGGACATAATTTTTTTGTTTATGAAGCTGCTGAAAGTGGAGAGGTAAATGTAGTTTATAAAAGAAAAGATGGAAATTATGGGCTTATAGAACCGGAGTTTTAAAATGCATATTTAAAGGGGAAGTAATATCTTCCTCTTTTTTTTTATGTAGAGGATAAATTTTAAGCTTAAGTAAACTATTTTCTAATTAGTTGAAGACCCTATAATTAGGTGATATAATTTATAAAGTATAAATATATATAAAAACACATGTGAGGATGAAAATAATGAAACTTTTTCGAAAAATATTTGGCTCATATAGCGACAGAGAGGTAAACAGGGTTGTTCCTTTGGTGGAAAAGATAGATAAATTTGATGAGACAATGCAGAAATTAAGTGATATGGATCTTAGAGCCAAAACTGATGAATTTAAAGAAAGATTGAGCAAAGGAGAGACTTTAGACGATATATTGCCTGAAGCTTTTGCAGTAGTTAGAGAGACCGCATCAAGAACCATAGGTCTTAAACATTATAAAGAACAGCTTATAGGTGGAGTTGTACTTCATCAGGGAAGAATAGCTGAGATGAAAACAGGTGAAGGTAAAACGTTGGTTGCAACGGCACCTGCGTATTTGAATGCACTTGAAGGAAAGGGAGTCCACATAGTTACAGTAAATGACTACCTTGCAAAGAGAGATAGAGATTCAATGGCTCCTGTTTATGAGTTTTTGGGACTCAAGGTTGGAGTTATACTCCATGATATGGATCAATCCCAGAGGCAGGAAGCCTACAATTGTGATATAACATACGGAACGAACAGTGAGTTTGGATTTGATTATCTGAGGGACAACATGGTTGTTTACAAAGAAGAAAGGGTCCAGAGAAAACTGCACTTTGCCATAGTCGATGAGGTTGACTCGATTTTGATAGATGAGGCGAGAACACCTCTTATAATTTCAGGAGAGGGAGAAAAATCAACTGAATTCTATAAAGTTGCAGATCACTTTGCAAAGACATTGAAAAAACAAAAAGATGTTGATGAGAAAATAGAAGATGAAAAAGACAAGGGAGATTTTACCGTAGATGAAAAGGCAAATGCAGTGCTACTTACAGCTCGGGGTATTGAAAAAGCTGAGCAGTTTTTCCATCTCGAAAATTATGCTGATCCGGAAAACATGGAACTTCAGCATCATGTAGTTCAGGCATTGAAAGCGAATTATATAATGAGATGCGACAAGGACTATATGGTTAGAGGCGGAGAAGTACTTATAGTAGATGAGTTTACAGGAAGAATGATGGAGGGAAGAAGATACAGCGATGGTCTTCATCAGGCAATAGAGGCAAAAGAGGGAGTAAAAGTAGAGAGAGAGTCCAAAACACTGGCTACAATAACATATCAGAATTATTTTAGAATATTTGATAAACTTTCAGGTATGACAGGTACTGCACAGACAGAGGAAAATGAATTCAGGGAGATATATGGCCTTGATGTAATTGTAATTCCTACTCACGAGCCTGTAATAAGGGAAGATCTTCCGGATCTTGTATATAAAACGGCAAAGGGCAAGTTTAATGCCATAGCAGATGAAATAAGTGAAACTTACAAGAAAGGTCAGCCGGTTCTTGTAGGAACAGTCAGCATAGAAAAGTCAGAACTTCTATCCGACATGCTGAAAAAGAGAGGAATTCCTCATCAGGTTTTGAATGCCAAGTATCATGAAAAGGAAGCAGAAATAATTTCACATGCCGGTGAAAAAAATTCAGTGACAATTGCAACAAACATGGCCGGCCGTGGTACCGACATAAAGCTCGGCAAAGGGGTCGTAGCCCTTGGAGGACTTAAAATAATAGGAACTGAAAGACATGAATCAAGGAGAATTGATAATCAGCTCAGAGGACGTTCAGGACGTCAGGGTGATCCGGGACAGTCAAGATTTTATGTTTCCCTTGAAGATGACCTTATGAGAATATTTGGTTCTGACAGACTTCAGGGCATGGTTGATAAACTGGGCCTTGCCGATGATGAGGCCATAGAAAGCAAACTTGTTACAAATGCAATAGAAAATGCCCAGAAGAAGGTTGAAGGAAACAACTTTGATATAAGAAAGACTCTTCTCCAATATGATGATGTAGTAAGTAAACAGAGGGAGATAATTTATAGACAGAGATCGGAAGTACTTGAAGGAATAGACCTCAAAGATCAGATTAAAAATATGTTTGAGAGCCTTGTTGAAGATATTGTGAAATCACATATATCTGAAGAAGAGGATGAATTTGATCAAGAGATAAAGAAGCTTATAAGCTATATGGAAGAGATATATGTTCCGGAAGGTGAAGTTAAATTTGATGATATAGCGGATCTTTCAGATGAAGAGATAATAGATAAATATGTTGAACTTGGAAACAGGATATACGATGAGAAGGAAGAAGAGTTCACGTCCGAACAGATGAGGGAGATAGAGAGGGTAATACTTCTCAAGGTAGTTGATACAAAATGGATGGATCATATAGATGACATGGAACATTTGAAGCGTGCCATAGGCCTTAAAGCCTACAGACAGCAGGAACCTGCCCAGGCATATCAGTTTGAGGGAAGTAAGATGTTTGACGAGATGATCTATAATATAAAAATGGATACTGTTAAATATCTTTTCCATGTCAAGATTGAAAGGGCGCCTGAAAGAGAAAGGGTTGCGAAAAATTTAAGCACCAATCAGGGCGATGCTGAACCTCAGAAGAGAACGCCTATAAGAAAAAAGAAGACTGTTGGCAGAAATGATCCATGTCCTTGCGGCAGCGGCAAGAAATACAAGAATTGCTGTGGAAAAAAAGCAGCGGATAATGATTAGGGAGTTGATTGCATGATAGTTGAATTGGAAGAAGTAATGTCTAGGATAAATTTATTGAAAAAATCTTTGGTTGAAGTAAAGGAGTCTCTTTGACCTGGATAATTGCAGACTGAAAATACAGGAACTTCAAATGAAAATGCAGGAGCAGGATTTTTGGGATGATCCTGAAAGTGCGCAGAAAATATGTGCAGAAGAAAAGATGGTTGAGGAAAAGATAAATTTTTATTCCAAACTGCATGAAAGAATAGAGGATGTGGAAATACTTTCTAAAATTTCGCTGGAAGAGGATGACACAACTTCTGTGAAGGATATACAAGATGAAGTGGATGACATAGAAAACTCTGTTGAAAAGTTCAAGATACAGATGCTGCTTTCAGGAAAATACGACAGAAACAATGCTATATTGAATTTACACGTAGGAGTAGGAGGTACAGATGCACAGGACTGGACCAGCATGCTTCTCAGGATGTATACAAGATGGGCGGAAAAATCCGGATATCAAGTAGAAGTCCTTGATATGCTTCCTGCAGAAGACGCAGGAATAAAAAGTGTGTCACTCAAGGTAACAGGTGAGTTTGCCTATGGATATCTAAAGGCGGAAAAAGGAATACACAGGCTTGTGAGAATATCTCCATTTAATGCGAATGGAAAGAGACAGACTTCCTTTGCATCGGCTGAAGTTCTTCCCGAACTTACAAAAGACCAGGACATAAAAATAAGACCCGAGGATCTGAAAGTAGATACATACAGGTCCAGCGGAGCGGGGGGACAGCATGTCAACAAGACTGAATCTGCGGTTAGAATAACTCATGTTCCTACAGGTATAGTAGTCCAATGCCAAAATGAGAGAAGTCAGCATCAAAACAGGGAGACTGCGCTTCTCATGTTAAAATCAAAGCTTGTAGAACTTAAGGAAAGAGCCCATAAGGAAAAGGTGGAAGACCTTACAGGAGAACTTAAGGATATGGGCTGGGGAAGTCAGATAAGGTCTTATGTATTTCATCCATATAATATGGTAAAAGACCATAGAACCGGAGAGGAAAATACAAATGTAGATTCCGTAATGGACGGTAATATAGATAATTTTATAATTGCATACCTGAAAGGTAAAGTAAAATAATATGTGAAAAAAACGAAACGCAGATTTAAAATCTCCGTTTCGTTTTTTAAGTGCGCTTTAATTTACAAAATTTTATATATAAAAAACTTAATATTAAAAGAGAAATAGAAGAAATTAAGCAGATTTCCCTGCAGTAAATTAAAAGTGGAGAATTGTAAAAGGCAAAGTCGAGTATTTCAGTTGAGACTATGTCAAATGACCTGTCTATGGATTTTGTATTTATAAAAAGTGATTTATCATAAGGAGTGTGAATTCTCGAAGTATCCGCATCAGACAAGGTAACGGCATCTATTCCATAAGCTCTAAAATACTCGTGATCACTTGAATTTTGAAATTCATATTTAAAATTCGTGCCCTTTTGTGTGCATATGTCGGCAATCTCATTTACAAATAGGTAGTCTTTATTGTCCCACTTTCCAGACATAATAGAAACAGGGACATTTTTATTACTGCCTATCATGTCAAAATTTATAACTTTTGCACCTTTTAAATAATTTTTATATTTACGTGCAAAGTTCTTTGAACCAAGGCACCCGAATTCTTCGGCATTGAAAGAGGCGATTATTATGTCTCGTTTAGGCTGGCCGAGAGATTTTATATATTTTACAAGGCCAAGCAGGAAGGAAGTTCCCGAAGCATTGTCCAGGGCACCGTCATAAACTGTACCGGCAGCATCACTGCCAAGGTGATCAAAGTGAGCACTTAGGACAAGCGGTGGAAGGGAAGGGTCCTCGCCTTTTATGCGTCCTACTACATTGTATATGGATGTAAAGCTGTTTTTAAAAGGTATAAAACAATTTACGATATACCCGGATTTAATATATTTATTTATATCCTGTGCAGTTTTTTTGGTTATCATTATATACATTGACTGGGGTGAGTTTGCAATAAATGAACTTCTGAAGTTTAGATTGTCCTCAGGAGGATTGTAGAATAAAAATTCATTGCTTCCCTTTTTTACTTGAAAAGAATTGTCCCTCCATAGTGAAATATTATTTTTGCTGAAAGATACCGAATTTTCCCTGAAATTAAGCATGTCTTCTTTATAGTCTCTTCCATAGGTATATTCTTTTATTGGGGAACCATTTCTGTCTTTTATTGAAAGTATAGGTTCACCCTCTGTTCTCTTGGGATAGAGTACATTGAATTTTTCAAGATAATTTTTGCTATAGGGTACAAGACCTTCTTCCTTGAAAGAGTTTTTTATAAAGTCTGCTGTTTCATAATTTTCTAGTGTGCCTGCGAGTCTTCCGTTAAATTTGTCCGAGGACAGATAGGACGCTGTATTTTTGATATCCTGCATATTTGGAGGTGATGTCGAACATAGGTTATCGAAACTCAATGAACTTAAAAGACAAAGCTGGATTATGATTATATAAAACACCGTTTTTCTCATTTACGATTGTGCTCCCGAAATAATGGTTTATACATAAATATATATTAATTTGCAAAAGTGCATATAACTGTTGTAATATATTTTTAGTTGATTATTTATAACTGGGAGGAAGATATGACAGATATAGTAAAAACTTTATCATTGGAATTGGGAGTTAATGAAAAGTACATAAACAATGTAATTGAATTGATAGATTCCGGCAATACACTGCCGTTTATAGCAAGATACAGAAAGGAACTTACTGGAAGTATGAGTGATGTAACACTTAGAAAACTTTCAGAGAGGCTTTCCTATCTTAGAAATCTTCAAACTAGAAAAGATGATGTAACGAGGATAATAGATGAACAGGGAAAGCTCACAAGTGAGCTTAAGGCATCTATAGAAAAATCTGTTACACTTACTGAAGTTGAAGATATATATAGACCATACAAACCAAAGAAGAGAACTAGGGCCACTATAGCGCAGGAAAAGGGTCTGAAACCGCTTTCCGAGGCTATTTTTGATGGAAAGTTCGATGGTGACATAAGCATGTTTGCAGAGAAGTTTGTAAATCCGGAAAAAGGGGTTGAATCCGGGGAAGATGCATTAAATGGTGCCATGGATATAATAAGTGAGGTAATATCCGACAATGCACAATATAGAAAGTGGATAAGAAAATTTGTACATGACAACGGGATTATTGAAACTTCAGGTGAAAGCAAGGAACCTACCCCTTATGAAATGTATTATGATTATCGTGAAAATGTAAAATCCATTCCACCTCATAGAGTACTGGCTATAAACAGGGGAGAGAATGACAAGATTCTGTCGGTAAAAGTGAAGTGCAACATGGATACAATTTCAGATTATTTAAAGAACAGGTGCAGGAAAAATAACAGAATTACAGATGTTTATATAGAAAAAAGCGTCGATGATTCACTAAAGAGACTTATATACCCTTCAATAGAAAGGGAAATAAGATCAGAACTTACCTGCATGGGTGAAGAAGGCGCCATAAAAATATTCAAGGCGAATTTGAAGGCACTCCTTATGCAGCCGCCTATAAAAGGAAAAAATGTAATGGGATATGATCCGGGTTTTAGAAATGGATGTAAAATAGCAGTACTTGATGATACGGGAAAACTTTTGGGAACGGAAATAGTTTATCCCACAGCACCGCAGAACGATGTGGATGGAACTGTAAGAAAACTTAAAGACATGGTATACAAATACAATGTGGATGTGGTTTCACTTGGAAATGGTACGGCAAGCCGAGAATCAGAAGAAGTCATATCGAAGATTATAAAAGAGGTAAAAGAAGAAAAAGGCATGGATCTTTATTATGTAATAGTGTCCGAAGCAGGAGCATCGGTATATTCCGCATCGGAGCTTGCGGCAAAAGATTATCCGGATGTGAATGTCTCTCTTAGGGGAGCCATATCCATAGGAAGAAGACTTCAGGATCCGCTTGCAGAACTTGTTAAGATAGATCCTAAATCAATAGGTGTTGGACAGTACCAGCATGATGTAACCCAGAAAAAGCTGGATGAATCATTGAAAGGCGTGGTTGAAGATTGTGTCAACAGCGTGGGGGTGGATCTAAACATAGCAACGCCATCGCTTCTTTCCTATGTATCAGGAATAAATACATCAATAGCAGGCAATATAGTAGAATACAGAGAACAAAATGGAAAGTTTAAAAACAGAAAAGAGCTTATGAAGGTAAAAAGACTTGGAGGGAAAGCATTTGAGCAGTGTGCAGGTTTTTTGAGGGTTATGGAGAGCAGTGAGCCTCTTGACAATACATCGGTTCACCCTGAGTCATATGATGCGGCAAGACAGCTTCTTGACTGTATAGGATATACTATAGAGGATTTGAAACAATCAAAACTTTCCGACATAGATGGAAGAATTGAGAGAGTGGGTATAGAAGGTCTGGCCGAAAAACTTGATTGTGGAGTTCCGACCTTAAAAGATATAATAAGTGAAATAAAAAAACCGGGGAGAGATCCTAGAGAAGAGATGCCGAAACCTGTTCTAAAGACAGGAATAGTTGATATGAAGCAATTGAAACCTGGAATGTCACTTACTGGAACAGTTAGAAATGTAGCTGATTTTGGTGCTTTTGTAGATATAGGGGTTCATCAGGATGGACTTGTACACATAAGCCAGATGTCGGATAAGTTTATAAAACATCCTCTTGATGTTGTAAAAGTCGGTGATGTAATAAATGTTACAGTTCTTGAAGTAGATGAAAAAAGAAAAAGAATTTCACTTAGCATGAAACAGAAAAATTATTGATTATATACTAAAAAAGTATTATAATAAAATCATAAATTAAAAGATAATCTTCAGGGCGGGGTGAGATTCCCCACCGGCGGTATAGCCCGCGAGCCATGTTATGTGGTATGATTCGGTGAGATTCCGAGGCCGACAGTATAGTCTGGATGGGAGAAGTATAAAGTATGATTTTAGGTAGCCCTGACTTTATGTCAGAGCTTTTTTATTGTACTTCAACCTCTTAAGGTATTATCATAGGAGATTATACTTCAAAATAGGAGGCATGATTATGAAAGATGTAAAATTAAACAGATTGGTTAAAATATCACTTTTAAGCGTAATTGCTACGGTTCTAATGTTCTTTGAGTTCGCACTGCCGATTTTCCCATCATTTATGAAAATAGATATAAGCGATCTTCCTGCTTTGATTGGAACTTTTGCATTCGGTCCGCTTTCAGGAATAATTATAGAATTTTTGAAAAACTTGCTTCACGGAATATTTGCAAGTCAGACGGCATTTGTGGGAGAACTTGCAAACTTTATAGTAGGTTCGGTTTTTGTAGTTACGGTGGGAGTTATTTATAAACTTCGAAAATCAAAGACCACTGCAGTTTTAAGTTTGATAGCGGGTACAATTATGATGACTGCTGCAGCGTGTGTATCAAACTATTTTATACTTCTTCCGCTTTACGAGAAGGCATTTAATTTTCCTATAAGCCAGATGGTTGAAATAGCTTCAAAGCTAAATGGGAATGTAACGGGAGTAAAAACGTTGCTCTTTTGGTCAATTGCACCTTTTAATTTGCTTAAAGGAGTGATACTTACAGGGCTTACACTCTTATTGTATAAAAGTGTTGCACCTATGCTTAAGAGGGAACATAGAAATGGAAAACAAGCTGCATAGCTTTTGCGAAAAAATTGTTCATCTGAAAAATTCAGTACTTTGTTTTATGAAGTACTGAATTTTTGTTTATGAAATCTAATTTGTGTACGATAAATAAGTATGCTTTGTTCGCAAAAAAAGTATTTTGTGTAAAGGGTGGTTGATGTGGCAGGTATATGGAATATAAACAGTGCCTATAATGTTGAAAATAAAAGAGTATCCACAAAACTTTCATTTGAAATCGGAGAAAAATTTCTAGCAAGAGTGGTAGAACTCAACAAAGATTCAGGCAGTTTGCTTTTAAGACTTCTTGACGGCTGGCAATTTTCAGCCAGTATAGACAATCCGGGAGAAATATCCCTTAGCGATCTTTTAAAGTTTAAAGTTGAAGGTTTTGAAGATGGAAAACTCAAGTTGAGTATTGTGGTTGGAGATGAAAAATCATCCCAGAATATAAATGATGCTGTAGAGTTGTTTATAAAGGAAAATTCAGCAAACTTGACCGACAAGGATTATGACATTATAAGGAATATGGTAAAGCACAATATTCCACTTACAAAAGAGAACATTTCAAATATAAAAACACTTGTTGAATTTTCACAGAAGTTACAGGCGGATGATGGTGAAAAAAATAATTTTATACAAAAATATTTATCAAGCAAAAATATAAATCCTGAAAGCATTGAGGGAAAGGATATTTCACGAACTCTTGGAAAATTTTTTGACGATTTTTCTAAACTTGATACTAAAGATGTATTTACTTTTATTGAGAACAATATAGATTTCAACACAGAAAATATAGAAAGTTTCAATAAAGTGTTCAAGAAGCCTTCGGCTATATATGGTGAAATATCGAATTTGGAGAAAGCTATTGGCAAGTTTGAAATTGAACAGGGGTTTAAGGAAATAGCTTCGGTAAAGCAGGAAGAAGTAAAGGGAGATAATTCAGGGCCTGTAAATAGTAAGAACGGTGTTGAAAATGTGACTGCAAATTTAGGTGAAGAAGAAATTAAAGTACAGGACAAGATTCAGACAAGTAAAGATGATAAATTACAAACAAGTGAAAAAAAAGATTCATTAAGCAGCGAAAAAATATCTAAAGATCAAATCGAATCAAAGATTGAATCAAAGTCTCAATCAAAAGTTGAGCTGAAAGTTGAATCTGATGACTATGAGCCAAAACAGCAGATATCCTCGGCAAAAGAAAATACCAAGTTTGACAAGGCAGCATCTATAATAAAGAATATGATCAGTGAATATGGAATGAAGGACAATTCAAAAGATATGTCCGGGGATTTTATAAAGGACATGGCAAACAATATAAAAAAACAGGTGAATTTGAAAACCAAAGAGATGGCGGATACCATACAGCGGATTATCAGTGACATTGATAATACCAGTGATTCAGGTCATGTTAAAAATACCAATCTTGCATCTGTGTTAAAAAATAATATGAATGATTTCAAGGTATTCAATACAGTTTCAAATTCATATTATTACATGGATTTGCCTTTTAAACTTCAGGATAGTGATTATGGGTGCAAGCTTATTATAAAGGACGATAGAAAAAGGGGAAAAAAAATTGACAGCAAAAATGTAAAGATAGCTGCGTCTGTAAACACGCAAAATCTTGGAACTGTAGATGCCTATCTGACAGTGAACAACAATAACATGCATGTAAATATCAAAAGTTATAAATCCTTTGTAGGAATTTTAGAAAATTACAGCAAAAAAATACTGGAGAGCCTGTCGGAGTTAGGATATAATATAGATGTCGATTTTGATGAAAAAGAAGAAGAGATGAGTATATCCACATGCAGGGACTTTTTTCAAAATTCCAATATGGGAACAATAAATACTAGAGCGTAATGTGAGGTATTGATTATGTATAAGAAAAAGGCAGCAGCTTTGAAATATGATGATGGGTATGAAGCACCTATAGTAAGTGCCGCTGGTGTGGGACAGATAGCTGACAATATATTGGAGAAGGCATCGGAGGCAAATGTACCGGTGGTTTATGACAAGGAGCTTGCAGACCTTTTAGTAAACATAGACGTAGGTGACAGCATACCTTTTGAACTATATGATGCAGTCGCCAGAGTAATAGCCTATATAGTAGGTGTAGATGACAAGATGAACAAAAAGTAGTTAGTTGTATAGAAGGTGATTAAGTGGCATTATTTGCTATATCTGATTTGCACCTGGATGCAAGTGGGGGCAAACCGATGGATGTGTTTGGAGCAGATTGGTTTCAGCACGATACAAGAATAAGAAAAAACTGGACTGATAAAATATGCGATGAGGATACAGTGATTATATCCGGTGATATATCTTGGGCCATGCATATGACGGGTGGATTGGATGATCTTGAGTGGATTCACGGTCTTCCTGGAAGGAAGATACTTGTAAAAGGTAATCATGATTACTGGTGGACGGGAATAAAAAAACTAAATGGACTTTATCCCGATATGGATTTTATACAGAATAACTTTTTTACATATGGAGATTATGCGCTGTGTGGTACGAGAGGATGGAATTGCCCACAAAGTGAGAATTTTACTCCGCATGATGAGAAAATTTATAAAAGAGAAGCGCTCAGACTTAAAAATTCTTTGGATGCAGCAAGAAAAGCCGGCTATGAGAAGATCATTGTGTCAATGCATTATCCGCCAATAGGCGAGAAATTTATGAGTTCCGAGTTCACACATATATTTGAGGAATATGCTGTTGAAAAAGTTATATACGGGCATATTCACGGAGAGGCTATTTCAAAAGCGGTTGTAGGTAAAATCGATAATGTCGAATATATACTTACATCAGCGGATTATTTGAAATTTGATCCTATAAAAATACTGTGATTTTTATAAAAACTGGGGAAACAAGTTCTTTGAAAAGGCTTGTTTCCCTAAAATCATTATCTACAGCCGCTTTATAATATCCTTTTGGGTTCGGGCCAGATCTTTTATTTTTTCAGAACCCATTTTTGATGTTATGACTCTGCTGAACCATATTGTGGATCCTTCTGGATTTCCACAACGTCTTGTAAGTTCACCTATGAGATACATGGTAGTATAGTTGTCCATACCGCATATTGGAAAATTTTCATTGTAATATGCAGAAGAAAAATTATCAAGTGATTTTTTTAGAAAAGTTTGTTCGTTTTCTGAATCATTTTTGAGTCTGTACATCCATGCGATTTTTAGATAGCTGATTGCTTTTTTACTGCTTCTTGAATTGATTACATAGTAATTTAAAAGGGCCATTTTATATCTTTGAATTGCAATATTTATATCATATACTTCAGGATAATTTTTAGACTGCCATTTAGATGAGATTTTTTTCTTTATTGTTTGGGCATCATACTCACTTAAATTTTCAAAGTCTGTTTTTATTGCAGCATAGCCGCAGTTGTCACATAACCATACATCATAAAAGTAAGGACTGATTCTGGAGTATCTTATGAAGAAATCCGAGTCCTTCTCGAGTATTCTGTAAGAACCTTTTTTTATAGCCTTTGCTTTGAATTGTGTTCCACATACTGGGCATACTAAGTTTTTATTATATAACATAGATATCTGCTCTTCAGGGTTAAATAAAATTATATTGTCTTCTTTTTTAGACATCTAGGATTCCACCTTTATTATAAATAATAGTATAATTTAATTATAGCAAAAAAAATATAAATTTAACATAACTTTGATTTTGATTTACCATAAAGAGTGCAATATAGGATATGTTATCATGGGAGTGAAAAATATGGCAATAGGAGAATGGAAAACATTTTTGATACCGTATCAGCAGGCGGTTGAAGAATTGAAAGTAAAGATAAAGAGCATAAGACGGGAGTATAGGCGAAGAAATGAGTACTCACCCATAGAGTTTGTAACTGGAAGGGTGAAGGAGGTTTCAAGCATACTTGAAAAGGCACATAAATTCAACATGCCATTTTACAGAATAAAATATGAAATGGAGGACATTGCAGGGATAAGGGTTATGTGCCAGTTTGTGGATGACATAGGAAGAGTTGTTGAAATACTTAGGAATAGGAAAGACATGAGCATAGTATATGAAAAAGACTATGTGACAAATGTTAAACGCAGTGGATATAGAAGTTATCATGTTATAATAAAATACCCTATAAATATGGCAGAAGGACAGCAGGAAATACTTGCGGAAATTCAGATAAGAACTCTTGCAATGAATTTTTGGGCAACCATAGAACACTCTCTTAATTATAAATATAAGCATGAGATACCTGCATTTATAAAAGATAAACTGAAGAGTACAGCAGATTTGACGTTTAAGCTTGATGAACAAATGCTTGGGATAAAAGACGAAATAAAAGATGCTCAAAAATTATTCGAGGTAAAATCAAGCCTTGTATCAGATATAATGAACAATACAATTACTTTATCTTCCATGGGGAAATTTTCAGATTCCACAAGATATCAGAAAAAATTGAGCAAGCTTCTTGAGGAAGGTGAGATTTATGAACTTGTGGATCTTCTTGAAGAAACTGAAAAAATAATAAAAATGTATAATTAATAAAACAAGCCGTCAGGGTATGTATTTATAGCTCTGACGGCTTATTATGATCTATTTTGCAACTATGTTTACGAGACGGCCTTTTACTACTATAACTTTTTTAATTGATTTTCCTGAAACTGCAGTTTTTATAGTTTCCTCTGCAAGGGCCTCTGTCTTGATGTCATCTTCAGACATGTCACTAGGAATATTTATCTTGCATTTGATTTTACCATTTACCTGCAATGCAATTTCAATGCTTGATTTTACTAGTGCGTTTTTGTGGAATTCAGGCCACTTGTTATTGAATATAGAATAATCAAAACCGAGTGATTCCCATTGTTCTTCTGAAAAATGTGGAGCGAAAGGTGCAAGTATCTTTAAAAAGTCAATTATAGTGTCCTTCAGCAAAGATGTATTTATTGTAGTATTCTTCAGATACTTCGAAAGTGCATTTGTAAATTCCATTATTCTTGCTATGGATGTGTTGAATTGAAATTTGTTTGTGTCCTCTGAAACTGATTTTATTGAAAAATTTCTCACATAGTTCAATTCTTTTTCCGGTTCATCCATGGAATCTTTACTGTTTTTACCACTTTGAACAATATCTTTCGACTTCTCAATTAATCTTTCTACTCTGTCTACAAATTTGCTCATGGATTTAATTCCGTCATCGCTCCATGCACCACCTTCGGAGTAGTCAAATCCGAACATGAGATACATTCTGAATACATCAGCACCGTATTTTTCTATGCAATCATCCGGGGATACTGTATTGCCTTTTGATTTACTCATTTTCTGACCATCCGGACCGAGTATTATACCTTGATGTCTTAAAGATAGAAAAGGTTCGTCAAAGTTAAGGAAGCCCATGTCCCTTAAGGCTTTTGTTATAAATCTGGCATATAAAAGGTGCATGCAGGCATGTTCTCTGCCTCCGACATACATGTCGACAGGAAGCATTTTATCTATTTTTTCCTTGTTAAATGCTTCGCTGTTGTTTTTATTGTCAACGTACCTTAAATAATACCATGAAGAACATACGAAGGTATCGAGAGTATCCGCTTCACGTTTTGCAGGTCCGCCGCAGTGTGGGCATGTTGTGTTCATGAATTCCTCCGACTTTAAAAGAGGCGATTTTCCATCAGGAGAAAATTCAACATTGTATGGAAGCTCTACAGGAAGTTTATCTTCCGGAACAGGTACCACGCCGCACTTTTCACAGTAAACTACAGGGATTGGAGTACCCCAGTATCTTTGTCTCGATACAAGCCAGTCTCTAAGTCTGTAATTTACTTTGCCGGAGCCAAGAGCAATACTTTCAAGTTTTTCAGTTATTGCTTTTTTGCCCTTATTTGTTGTCAAACCGTCGAATTCACCGCTGTTTATCATCTTGCCGTGTTTTACGTATGGAAGGGAGTCTCCTCCTTCGATTACTCTTTCAATAGGAAGATTATATTTTGTTGCAAAATCGAAATCTCTTTCATCATGTGCAGGAACAGCCATTACTGAACCTGTACCGTATGTATTCAATACATAATCACCGACCCATATAGGCACTTTTCTGCCGTTTATAGGGTTTATTGCATAAGAACCCGTGAATACACCGGTTTTTTCCCTTGTGATAGACTGCCTTTCGATTTCACTTTGCTTTTTGGCAGACTCTTTGTATTCCTCAATCTGTGTTTTATATGCAGCTTTTGTTAACTTGTCTACCAGAGTATTTTCAGGTGAAAGTACTACGTAGGTAACTCCGAACAATGTATCTACCCTTGTTGTAAAAACGCTGAATTCCAAATCGGAATCTGCTACCTTGAAGGTTACATTTGTACCTGTTGATTTGCCTATCCAGTGTTTTTGCATTGCTTTTGTAGTTTCAGGCCAGTCAAGATTGTCTAGGTCTTTAAGAAGTTCTTCAGCGTAGTCCGTTATTTTAAAGAACCATTGTGTAAGATCTTTCTTTGTTACCTCTGTTCCGCATCTTTCACAGCAGCCTTCCTGAACCTGTTCATTTGCAAGTACGGTTTTGCAGCTTGGGCACCAGTTTACAGGTGCATTTTTTCTGTATGCCAGACCGTGTTTGTATAGCTCGAGAAACAGCCACTGATTCCATTTATAGTAGTCGGGACGGCAGGTTATTACTTCATTTTCCCAATTGAACATTGCACCCATGGATTTAAGCTGTTTTTCCATTGTTTCTATATTTTTTTCAGTTGAATCACTTGGATGTATTCCTGTTTTTATAGCGTAATTTTCAGCAGGAAGTCCAAATGAGTCAAAGCCCATTGGCTGAAATACATTATATCCCTGCATTCTTTTAAGTCGTGCCCAGGAGTCTACGGGAGCGTAATTGAACCAGTGACCTGCATGAAGTCTGCTGCCGGAAGGGTAGGAAAACATCTCCAGTGTATAAAGTTTTTTATCAAGATTTGTATCATCAAATTTATAGAGTTTTGTTTTTTCCCACTTGTCTTGCCACTTCTTATCAATCTTGGTACTATACATAAAATCTCTCCTTTGTTTATATTGATTTGCTGTAGTGTGACAGGTATTATAAGGTATAATTACAAATAGAATTAATATTGTAGGGATAATATAAAAAACTTTCCATCTCTAAAAAGAGACGAAAAGTTTGATTCCCGCGGTACCACTCTAGTTAAATCAACAAAATGATTTCCCTTAAAATATAACGGATTTTACCACCGTACCTGCTTTTTATCAGATAAGCTCCTAAGGTGAGTTCATATTTTAAAATCAACACTGTCTTTCACCTGGCAACAGCTCTCTTTAGTGATATAAATATTACTATTCCTTATTCAAAGCCAATTATTAACTTATCTCAAATTTTATAATATATATAAACATTTTGTCAAGAACAATTTAAAAAAAGAACTCTAAAAGAGTTCTTTGGCTGCCCATGCTGGATTCGAACCAACAGATGCCTGTTCCAGAGACAGGTGCCTTACCATTTGGCGAATGGGCATTACTGCAATCGACATAAAATATTATATCATTTTAAGATAATATGTCAATAGCAAATGCAAAATTTAATAAATATTTTATGAACGAAAGATGATAATGTCTTAGTATACCAAAGTTGATTATGTCCCAAAAAGCAAATTTATAATATAATAAACCTCATGACAAAGAAATGAGGTGGACATGATTAGAAAGGTATATTTAAAAATGAATGAAGAATTAAAATATAAAGTTATTAAGAAGTTAATAGATAGTAATGGTAACAAGCAGAGAGCTGCAATTGAGTTAGGCTGCACTGTTAGACATATAAACAGAATGATTAAGGGATATAAGGAAAAAGG
>NZ_JBZAYZ010000008.1:0-141235 GCF_058242705.1 Clostridium pabulibutyricum | reverse complement strand
GAGGAGGAAGAAAAAAGATGTCAAAAGAGAAATATGAGAGAACAAAACCGCATGTAAACATAGGAACAATAGGACACGTAGACCATGGAAAGACAACATTAACAGCAGCAATAACAACAGTATTGTCAAAAGAGGGAAAAGCAGCAGCAACAAAATATGATGAAATAGATAAAGCACCAGAAGAAAAAGAAAGAGGAATAACAATAAACACAGCGCATGTAGAGTATGAGACAGACAAGAGACATTATGCACATGTAGATTGTCCAGGACATGCAGATTATGTAAAGAACATGATAACAGGAGCAGCACAGATGGATGGAGCAATCCTGGTAGTAAGTGCAGCAGATGGACCAATGCCACAGACAAGAGAACATATACTTCTAGCAAGCAGAGTAGGAGTACAGCATATAGTAGTATTCTTAAACAAGTCAGATCAGGTAGATGATCCAGAATTAATAGAATTGGTAGAGATGGAAGTAAGAGAACTTTTAAGTGAATATGGATTTCCAGGAGACGATGTACCAATAATCGTAGGAAGTGCACTTAAAGTATTAGAGAATCCAGATGATGAAGAGACAACAAAATGCATACATGAGTTAATGGATGCAGTAGATGAATATATACCAACACCAGAAAGACCAACAGACAAACCGTTCCTTATGCCAATAGAGGATATCTTCACAATAACAGGAAGAGGAACAGTGGCAACAGGAAGAGTAGAGACAGGAAAACTCAAGATAGGAGACGAACTTGAGGTAGTAGGACTTACAGAAGAGAAGAAGAAGACAGTATGTACTGGAGTAGAAATGTTCAGAAAGATGTTGGATCAGGCGCTTGCAGGAGATAACATAGGAGCACTTTTAAGAGGAGTACAGAGAGAAGATATACAGAGGGGTCAGGTTCTTGCACAGCCGGGAACAGTACATCCGCACAAGAAATTTGTAGGTCAGGTATATGTACTTAAAAAAGAAGAGGGTGGAAGACATACACCATTCTTTAACGGATACAGACCACAGTTTTATTTCAGAACAACAGACGTAACAGGATCTATAGCACTACCAGAAGGAGTAGAAATGGTAATGCCAGGAGATCATATAGACATGAACGTAGAACTTATAACACCAGTAGCAATGCATGAAGGACTTAGATTTGCAATAAGAGAAGGCGGAAGAACAGTAGGTTCAGGTGTTGTTACTAAGATTGTTGAGTAGTTTCTTAGTATATTGAGGATCAGATTTATTGGATCTGATCCTTTTTAAAATCAAGATATTATTGTATTTTCATTGACATGAAAACCAAGCTGTGATAAGGTATATAAGTAATGCGTAAAATTCTAAATTTTTATAATATACGACAAATCACAGACGGAAATTTGACGGATTTGAAAATTAAAAAATTTGTTGTTAGAATTTGATATTGCGGTGTTGTCAATCACCGTGTATAAATAATTGAAGTCAAAAACTTTGATGATTAAATCTCGTCCTCTAAAATTTAATGTAGATGGGAATGATTGACATACATTAACGATACTAGGAGGTGTGATGGCAGTGAGAGTAAAAGTTACATTAGCATGCACAGAATGTAAACAGCGAAATTACAGTACTGTTAAGAACAAAAAGAACAATCCTGATAGATTGGAAGTAAAGAAGTATTGCCCGTTTTGCCATAAACATACAATTCATAAGGAAACAAAGTAATAGCATTTTATAGAGAATATTTCAAGGATGTGAATGTCATGGCGTCAAGCAATAATAAACAGAATAAAAAAGTGGTAGATGGTGAGGGTTCCAATTTTATAAAAGATTTGGTGGCAGAATTCAGCAGAATAACTTGGGCATCAAAAGAACATGTGAAAAAGGCATCTATATCAGTTATTGCATTTTGTGCTGTGTATGTTGTTATTGTTGGAATATTGGATTTTGGATTTAATTTCATAGTTCAAAACATATTGAAATAATAATAAAAAGGAGGCAGGGACAGAGAAAATTTCGTCCCTAACATTATGGCAGATAAAGCTAGATGGTATGTAGTTCATACATATTCTGGTTATGAGAATAAGGTTAAAGTTAACCTTGAAAAAACCATAGAAAATAGAAACCTCTATGATTGGATAGATGATGTTCAGGTTCCTATGGAAGAACAGGTTGAAGTGAAAGATGGAAAGAAGAAAATAACCCTCAAAAAAGTTTTTCCAGGATATGTTTTGATACACATGGTTATGAGTGATGATTCATGGTATATAGTAAGAAATACTAGAGGAGTTACTGGATTTGTTGGACCTGGATCCAAGCCGGTGGCACTTACGGATGAAGAAGTTAAAACTATGGGCATAAGTGAAAAACCTGTAAATGTAGATATGTCGATAGGAGAAAATGTTAAAGTTAAATCTGGACCTCTTGAAAACTTTTCAGCTGTTATCCAGGAGATAAATACTGAAAAAAGAAAAATTAAAGCACTTGTTAACATGTTTGGCAGGGAAACTCCTGTTGAACTTGATTTTAATCAAATAGAAAAGCTAGACTAGTAAAATCGCATGTAAATAAAGCGAAAAGTCTATAAGTTACATTGTAGGAGGTGTATATTATGGCTAAGAAAGTAGTAGGAATTATTAAACTTCAACTCCCTGCAGGTAAAGCAAGTCCAGCACCACCAGTTGGACCAGCACTTGGACAGCATGGTGTAAACATTATGGGATTTTGTAAAGAATTTAATGCTAAAACTAACAAACAGGATGGATTGATAATACCAGTAGTAATTACTGTATATCAGGATAGATCGTTTAGTTTTATATTGAAAACACCACCAGCAGCAGTATTACTTAAAAAAGCAGCAGGAATTGAAAGTGGTTCAGGAGAACCAAACAAAACAAAAGTAGCAAAGGTTACAAAAGAGCAGGTTAAAAAAATAGCAGAGACTAAAATGCCTGATTTAAATGCAGCATCTGTTGAAACTGCTATGAAAATGATAGCTGGAACTGCTAGAAGCATGGGAATAACAGTTGAAGAATAGTTTTAAGTTGAATTAGTGGGAGACGTAAGTTGTTAATACCACAAGGAGGATTTGAAATGGGAAAGAATTATAAGGAAAGTGTAAAACTCATTGACAGAAGTGAAGTTTATTCACCAGAAGAAGCTGTAAATTTAGTTTTAAAAACTGCGAAAGCAAAGTTTGATGAAACTATAGAACTTGCATTAAGGCTTGGAGTTGATCCAAGACATGCAGATCAGCAGGTAAGAGGAGCAGTAGTACTTCCTCATGGAACAGGTAAAAAAGTAAAGGTTCTTGTATTTGCAAAAGGTGCTAAAGTTGATGAAGCTAAAGAAGCTGGAGCAGACTTTGCAGGTTCTGAAGAATATGTTGAAAAGATCCAAAAGGAAAACTGGTTTGATTTTGATGTAGTTGTTGCAACTCCTGACATGATGGGCGTTGTTGGTAAACTTGGTAGAGTCCTTGGACCTAAAGGATTAATGCCAAATCCTAAATCTGGAACAGTAACTTTTGATGTAGCAAAAGCTATAAAAGATATTAAAGCAGGAAAAGTTGAGTACAGATTGGATAAGACTTCAATAATACATGTTCCTATAGGAAAGAAATCATTTGGAACAGAAAAGTTAGTTGAAAATTTTCACGTATTGTTGGATGCAATTGTAAAGGCAAAACCATCAGCTGCAAAAGGTCAGTATTTGAGATCAGTAGTAATGTCAAGTACTATGGGACCTGGAGTTAAGGTTAATCCAGTAAAAGTATTGGACTAAAAATTAGTTCTATATTATAAACAAGTAAATATTCCATAGACAGTAGGTGCTTAAAGCGTAACGGTCTTCCAACCTACCTAGGGTTCCAATATAAAGAAATCGGTTGGTCTCTCTTTGTCTATGGGGAGGCCTTTAATATTGTTACTGCATTATACTGTGAGGAGGTGTATATAAATTGGCAACTAATAGAGAATTGAAGCAGGAAAAAGTTAAAGAGATACAAGAAAAAATGGAAAAGGCTAAAGCAATAGTTTTTTCTAAATATCAAGGTTTAACAGTTGAAGAAGATACGGAGCTTAGAAAAAGTTTAAGAGAAGCTGGTGTGGAATATAAGGTTTATAAGAACACTTTGTCTGCACTTGCAGCCAAAGAATTGGGCTATAATGATGTAGAACAAGTTTTAAAAGGACCTATATCAATAGCATTCTCTTACGAGGATGCAACAGCCCCAGCAAGAGTGCTGAATAATTATGCAAAAGATCATGACGTTTTGCAGTTAAAAGGTGGAGTTATAGGCGACGAATTTTATGATGAAGCTAAAATCAAGGAATTTGCTAACATACCACCTAGAGAAGTTCTTATTGCTAAATTACTTGGCAGCTTTAAGGCTCCAGTATCAAAATTTGTATGTGTGTTAGATGCAATATCAAAGCAGAAAGACTCGGCTTCAAAGGAAGCATAATAAATGAAAGAAATTTTGGAGGTGTATTTTAAATGAGTAAAGAAGAAATCATTCAAGCTATAAAAGATATGAGTGTTTTGGAATTAAATGAATTAGTAAAAGCATGTGAAGAGGAATTTGGTGTAAGCGCAGCTGCTCCAGTAGCAGCAGGCGGAGCTGCACAGGGAGCAGGCGGAGCTGCAGAAGAAAAAAGTGAATTTGATGTAATACTTAAAGAAGCAGGAAGCCAGAAGATAAAGGTTATAAAAGCAGTTAGAGAAGCTACAGGATTAGGATTGAAGGATGCTAAAGCATTAGTAGATGGAGCTCCTAAAACTGTAAAAGAAGGCGTAGCTAAGGAAGATGCTGAAGCTATGAAAGCAAAACTTGAAGAAGTTGGTGCTACAGTAGAATTAAAGTAGCAGCTGAATAAATTTCAAAGTTTAAATATTAAAATTTATGGAAGAGACACTTTTATTTTAAGAGTGCCTCTTTTGTAAATTTAAACTAAAAAATAAAATAATTATTGACAAATTTTTGATATTATGATAGTATAGTAAATTGCATTGATTAGTTATAAATTGATAATGTAAAAAAATTATTATAACCTGTATATATTATAAAAAAGTAGGTTATAATAATTTGATAATAATTGTGAATAATCCATAGACATGTATTATGAATGTTTTTGGCTATTTTTAGTTTATGCGAGGGGTGAAAGTCAATGGTACATCCTGTCCAGGTTGGAAAAAGAGCTAGAATGAGTTTTTCCAGGCTTAAAGAAGTAGGTCATATGCCTAACTTGATCGAAGTGCAATTAGATTCTTACAATTGGTTTTTAAATGAAGGATTGCAAGAGGTATTTGACGATATAAATCCTATTCAAGATTATACTGCAAATTTGAATTTGGAGTTTGTGGGCTATAAGTTGGATATGGATAATATCAAGTATTCTGTTGAAGAATGTAAAGATAGAGATGCCACTTATGCAGCACCTTTAAAAGTTAAGGTCAGGTTATTGAACGAAGAGACTGGAGAAGTTAAAGAACAAGAAGTTTTCATGGGAGATTTCCCTCTTATGACAGAGCAGGGAACTTTTATAATTAATGGTGCTGAGAGAGTTATAGTAAGCCAGCTTGTAAGGTCTCCGGGAGTATATTATGATATGTCAGTTGACAAGACTGGAAAACAGTTGTTTTCTTCTACAGTTATTCCTAACAGAGGTGCATGGTTGGAATACGAAACTGACTCAAACGATATAATATATGTAAGAATAGACAAAACAAGGAAACTTCCTATAACTATTTTAGCAAGAGCAATGGGATATGGTACAGACAATGAAATTACAGATTTTTTTGGTGAAGACGAAAGGCTAAAAGCTACAATTGAAAAAGATAATACTAAAACTCACGAAGAAGCATTGCTTGAAATTTATAAAAGGTTGAGACCAGGAGAACCACCTACAGTAGATAGTGCACAGTCACTTATAGATTCTTTATTTTTTGATGCCAAGAGATATGATCTTTCAAGGGTTGGCAGATATAAATTTAATAAAAAGTTGGCATTGTGCCTTAGAATAGTGAATCAGATAGCAGCCACTGATATAGTAAATCCCCAGACAGGAGAGATACTTGTTCAAAAAGGCGAGAGGATTGACAGGGAAAAAGCTTCAGAAATACAGCAATCCGGTATAAATATTGTTGACATTCAAATAGATGATAAAATTTTAAGAGTTATAGGAAATAATTTTGTCAACATACATAATTTTGTTGACTTCGATATAGATGATTTAAATATAAAAGAAAATGTACATTATCCGGTTTTAAAGGAAATACTAGATAATTACAGAGATCAAGACAGCATTAAAGATCAAATAAGAAAGCATATGCACGAATTAATTCCGAAACATATAGTAAAAGATGATATTTTTGCCACTATAAGTTATGAATTGGGACTTCCGTACAATGTAGGGCATACTGATGATATAGACCACCTTGGTAATAGAAGGCTTAGATCCGTTGGTGAATTGCTTCAAAATCAGTTTAGAATAGGTCTTTCAAGGATGGAAAGAGTAGTTAAGGAAAGAATGACTATACAGGATCAAGAAGTGATAACACCTCAGGCACTTATAAATATAAGGCCGGTTGCAGCTGCTATAAAGGAATTCTTTGGTAGTTCACAGCTTTCACAGTTCATGGATCAGACAAATCCACTTTCCGAATTAACACACAAGAGAAGACTTTCTGCACTTGGACCTGGAGGTTTGTCAAGAGAAAGAGCCGGATTTGAGGTTAGAGATGTTCACAATTCCCATTATGGAAGAATGTGTCCTATTGAAACTCCAGAAGGTCCTAACATAGGCCTTATAAATTCACTGGCAACATATGCAAAAGTAAATGAGTATGGCTTTATTGAAGCGCCGTATAGAAAAGTTGACAAGGCACTTAAAAAGGTTACAAATGAAATTGTGTATATGACTGCTGACGAGGAAGACGAATATCTGGTAGGCCAGGCAAATGAACCCCTCGACGAAGAGGGAAAGTTCATTGATGATAGAGTTACAGTAAGAGATAAAGGTGATGTTATAGTAGTACCTGTAGAAGATGTTGACTTTATAGACGTATCACCTAGACAGATAGTATCGGTTGCCACTGCCATGATACCATTCCTTGAAAATGATGATGCCAGCCGTGCACTTATGGGATCAAACATGCAAAGACAGGCGGTACCGCTTTTGAAGCCTCAGGCACCTATAGTAGGAACTGGTATTGAGTATAAAGCTGCCGTGGATTCGGGGGTTCTGCCTAAAGCTAAAAATCCTGGAACGGTTGTTTATGTAAGTGCCAATGAAATAAGAATTAAAAGGGATTCAGACGGGGGAGTAGATACCTACAGGCTGATTAAATTCAAGAGATCCAATCAGGGAACTTGTATAAACCAGCGCCCTATAGTTGAAAGAGGAGAAAAAGTTAAAAAAGGAACTGTAATTGCAGATGGACCTTCAACTGATTTGGGTGAAATCGCTCTTGGAAAGAATATAAGGATGGGATTCACAACATGGGAAGGATATAACTATGAAGATGCCATGCTTATATCTGAAGAACTTGTAAAGGAAGATGTATTTACTTCAATTCATATAGAAGAATATGAATCTGAAGCAAGAGATACAAAACTTGGACCGGAGGAAATTACAAGAGATATACCTAATGTAGGTGAAGATGCGTTAAAGGATATAGATGAACGTGGAATAATAAGAATAGGAGCAGAAGTAAGGTCTGGAGATATTCTTGTTGGAAAAGTTACTCCTAAAGGTGAAACAGAGCTTACAGCTGAGGAAAGACTTTTAAGGGCCATATTTGGTGAAAAGGCGAGGGAAGTAAGGGATACGTCTCTTAGGGTTCCTCATGGTGAGTATGGTATAATCGTGAATGTGAGAGTGTTTACAAGGGAGAACGGAGATGAGCTTCCTCCTGGAGTAAATAAACTTGTAAGATGTTACATTGCACAGAAGAGAAAAATATCCGTTGGAGATAAGATGTCAGGAAGACATGGTAACAAAGGTGTTATTTCAAGAGTTTTACCAGAAGAAGATATGCCTTTCTTGCCGGATGGAAGACCTCTCCAAATATGTTTGAATCCTCTTGGAGTACCTTCGCGTATGAATATAGGTCAGGTTCTTGAAGTTCATCTTGGGTGGGCTGCAAGCAAACTTGGGTGGCATGTTGCAACTCAAGTATTTGATGGAGCAAGAGAAGAAGACATAGTTGACTGCTTGAAGAAAGCAGGGTATCGTGCAGATGGAAAAACTGTTTTATATGATGGAAGAACAGGAGAACCATTTGACAGACCGGTAACAGTAGGATATATGTATATTCTGAAACTCGCCCATTTGGTTGATGACAAAATTCATGCCAGATCTACAGGACCATATTCACTTGTAACCCAACAGCCACTTGGTGGTAAAGCACAATTTGGAGGACAGAGGTTTGGAGAAATGGAAGTATGGGCTCTTGAAGCATACGGGGCTGCGCATACTCTTCAGGAAATACTTACTGTAAAGTCTGATGATGTAGTAGGAAGAGTCAAGACATATGAGGCAATAGTAAAGGGAGAAAATATACCTGAACCAGGAATTCCAGAATCCTTCAAAGTGCTTATAAAGGAACTTCAAGCTTTATGTCTTGATGTTAAAGTGCTTAATAACGACAATGAAGAAATAAAGATAAAAGAATCAATAGATGAAGACTCAGAAGATCTTGGCGTAAACATAGAAGGAAATGAAGATTCTGCTCCACAGGATACCAAGTCAAAAGACAATTACGCTGAAAATGAAGATTCCATGTTGGATAAAGAAGATAAACCTGATGAAAGCAATGAAGAATTTAATTTAGATGACTTACAAGGTGATTTGGATATAGATGATTTTAACGATGAACATTAGGAAGGGAGGATGTACCCTTGTTTGAATTAAACAATTTTAATGCAATGCAGATAGGCTTGGCTTCTCCGGAGAAAATAAGAGAGTGGTCGAGAGGTGAAGTTAAAAAACCTGAAACTATAAATTACAGGACATTGAAGCCTGAAAGAGATGGGTTGTTCTGTGAGAGAATATTTGGACCTACAAAAGACTGGGAATGTCACTGTGGTAAATATAAGAGGATAAGGTACAAAGGAATAGTTTGCGACAGATGTGGTGTTGAAGTCACAAAAGCAAAGGTAAGACGTGAAAGAATGGGGCATATTGAACTTGCAGCTCCAGTGTCACACATATGGTATTTTAAAGGTATACCTTCAAGAATGGGGCTTATGCTAGACATGTCACCAAGAGCTCTTGAAAAGGTACTTTATTTTGCATCTTATGTAGTTTTAGACCCTAAAGAGACTCCGCTTCTGAAGAAACAGCTTTTAAATGAGAAAGAATATAGAGAGGCTGTTGATAAATATGGTGAAGAGAGTTTTTCAGCGGGAATGGGAGCAGAGTCTGTTAAAAAGCTTCTTGAAGAAATAAATTTGGATCAGCTTTCTGTTGAGTTAAAAGAGGATCTTAAAAATAGTACTGGTCAAAAGAAGGTTAGAATAATAAGGAGACTTGAGGTTGTCGAATCATTTAGAAAATCAGGAAACAATCCGGATTGGATGATAATTGACGTTATACCTGTAATTCCACCTGACTTGAGACCTATGGTACAGCTCGACGGAGGAAGATTTGCTACATCTGATTTGAATGATTTATATAGAAGAGTTATAAATAGAAATAATAGATTAAAGAAGCTTCTTGATTTGGGAGCACCTGACATAATAGTAAGAAACGAAAAAAGAATGCTTCAAGAAGCTGTTGATGCACTTATAGACAATGGTAGAAGAGGCAGGCCGGTAACGGGACCTGGAAATAGACCACTCAAATCATTGTCGGATATGCTCAAGGGTAAGCAGGGAAGGTTCAGACAGAACCTACTTGGAAAACGTGTTGACTATTCTGGACGTTCGGTTATAGTTGTAGGACCGGAATTGCAAATGTATCAGTGCGGACTTCCAAAAGAAATGGCACTTGAACTTTTCAAACCTTTTGTTATGAAGAAGTTGGTTGAAAATGGCCTGGCACACAATATAAAAAGTGCTAAGCGAATGGTTGAAAGAATACAAACTCAAGTATGGGATGTACTTGAAGAGGTAATAGCAGATCATCCTGTGCTTTTAAATAGAGCGCCAACGCTTCATAGACTTGGAATTCAAGCCTTTCAGCCTGTGCTTGTAGAAGGAAAGGCAATAAAATTACATCCACTTGCTTGTACTGCATACAACGCTGATTTCGATGGGGACCAGATGGCAGTCCATTTGCCTCTTTCGGTGGAAGCGCAAGCAGAAGCTAGATTTTTAATGCTTGCAGCGCATAATATATTGAAACCGTCAGATGGTAAGCCTGTTGTTGTACCTACTCAGGATATGGTTCTTGGATCATATTATCTTACAATAGATGAAGATGGAGTAGAAGGTGAAGGAAGATATTTTTCCTGCCCAGATGAAGTAATAATGGCATACCAGCTCAAGCAGATTGGAATACATGCAAAAATAAAAGTTAAAATCGAAAAAGTTGAAGATGGTAAGCTTGTAAGTGGAATAATCGACACTACTCCTGGAAAACTTATATTTAATGAATCCATACCACAGGATTTGGGATTTGTAGATAGAAGCAATCCAGAAAATGAATTCAAGCTTGAAATTGATTTTCTAGTTGCAAAGAAAAACCTTGGAAAGATAATAAACAGATGTTATATGAAACATGGTGCAACTAAAACATCAATAATGCTGGATAAAATAAAAGCAAGAGGATATCATTATTCTACTATAAGCGGAATAACGGTTTCTACGTCGGATATGACAGTACCTCAGAAGAAAAAAGAACTTTTGAATGAAGCGGATAAAGCTGTAGATAAAATAGAAAAGATGTATAGAAGAGGATTTATATCCGAAGATGAAAGATACCAGCGCGTAATTGAGAAGTGGACCAAAACTACAGAAGACGTAGCAGATGAGCTTATGAATAATCTTGATACTTTCAATCCAATATTTATGATGGCAGATTCGGGAGCCAGAGGATCAAAAAGTCAGATTAAGCAGCTTGCAGGTATGAGAGGTCTCATGGCGAACCCTTCTGGTAAAATAATAGAACTTCCAATAAGAGCTTGTTTCAGAGAAGGACTTGACGTTCTTGAGTACTTTATATCGACTCATGGAGCAAGAAAAGGAAATGCAGATACAGCACTTAAAACTGCAGATTCAGGTTACCTTACAAGAAGACTTGTAGATGTAAGCCAGGAAGTTATAGTTAGGGAAGAAGACTGCGGAACTCATGAGGGATATGAAGTATCCGAGATAAAAGAAGGAAATGAAGTTATAGAAAGTCTTGCAGAAAGACTTACAGGAAGATATTGTTCAGAAGATATCAAAGATCCTAAAACTCATGAAGTAATAGCTGCTGCAGACAGTTATATGGATTCAAAAATTGCAGCCAAGATAGAAGCTTCAGGAGTTAAAAAAGTAAAAATAAGGTCTGTATTTACATGTAAAACCAAGCAGGGAGTATGTTCTAAGTGTTATGGAATGAACATGGCTACTGCCAAGAAGATTGATATAGGTGAGTCTGTTGGAATAATAGCAGCCCAGAGTATAGGTGAGCCTGGTACACAGCTTACAATGAGAACTTTCCATACAGGAGGAGTTGCAGGATCTGATATAACACAAGGTCTTCCAAGAGTAGAGGAATTGTTCGAGGCAAGAAAGCCAAAGGGGCTTGCTATAATAAGTGAGGTCTCTGGTGTTGTAAAAATGGAGAAGACCAAGAAAAAGAGGACTGTGTCAGTTATTTCAGACAGTGGAGAAGAAGTAAGCTATGATATTCCATTTGGTGCTAGAATTAAAGTGTCGGATGGGGATATGATAAATGCTGGTGATGAAATAACTGAGGGTTCTGTAAATCCACATGACATTTTGAGAATAAAGGGCGTTCAGGGAGTTAAGAATTATCTTTTGTCTGAAGTTCAGAAAGTTTACAGACTTCAAGGTGTTGATATAAATGATAAGCATCTTGAAGTAGTAATAAGACAGATGACAAGAAAAGTTAAAATAGAGGATTCAGGAGACACGGATCTTCTGCCGGGAACTATGATAGACATATTTGATTTCGAGGATGAAAATAATAAAGTCATGGATAACGGCGGTAAACCTGCCCAGGGCAGAGTTGCTCTTCTTGGTATAACCAAAGCTGCACTTGCTACGGATTCATTTTTGTCGGCTGCATCATTCCAGGAAACAACTAGAGTACTTACAGATGCTGCTATAAAGGGAAAGATAGATCCACTTCTTGGATTGAAAGAGAATGTAATTATAGGTAAACTTATTCCGGCGGGAACTGGCATGATGAAATATAGATCAATAAAAGTAAATCGTCCGGATAAGCAGGAAGATGATCAGCTAACGAATAAAAAAGAAGCATAAATTATAATTTATTGACATAACAGTGCTAAAATGATAAAATACAGCTATGTGTTTTTAAGAGACAAAGCAAGCCTTTGTCTCTATAACACTGTAAGGGAGGAAATAGGTTTATGATTTACAGACTTAAAGGAAAAAAAGTTGTTGGTGTAAAGCAAACTATCAAGGCTATAAAGAATAATTCTGTTAAAACTGTTTATATAGCTAAAGATGCTGACAATGGTCTAAAAGATTCAGTAAATGTCTTAGTAGAAGATAATTCCTTGGAAGTTGTATATGTAGACACTATGAAAGAGCTTGGCAGGTTGTGTGGGATAAATGTCGGAGCCGCTACGGCTGCTCTGTTAAAATAAAGTATAATAAATTATTATTACAAATAAATTTGCTTATATTATTATGATTATATAAGATAATTAATGATTAGAGGGAGGTGCAAACATGCCAACAATAAGTCAATTGGTTAGAAAAGGAAGAAAAGTATCAACTATGAAATCTCAGGCACCAGCATTAAAAGAATGCCCACAAAAAAGAGGAGTTTGTACAGTTGTAAAAACTACTACACCTAAAAAGCCTAATTCAGCACTTAGAAAAATTGCCAGAGTTAGACTTGTAAATGGATATGAAGTAAGTTCTTACATTCCAGGTATAGGACATAATCTTCAAGAGCACAGTGTTGTCCTTATAAGGGGAGGAAGAGTAAAAGACCTTCCAGGTGTAAGGTACCATATTGTAAGGGGAGCTTTGGATTCTGCTGGAGTAGCTGATAGACAGCAAGCGAGATCAAAGTATGGTGCAAAAAAACCAAAGAAAAAATAAAGTTAAAAATTAAAGTAAGTTAGTGCTATGTATTCGGCATTTATATATAAATTAATTACAAATGTAAAATTGATAAGTTATTTTGCAGGAGTACAGAGCGCTTTGCGGTCATTTATTAATATATGACCGAGTACCTATGAACTTAAATAAAAGATGTTAAGGAGGGAAGAAAAGTGGCAAGAAAAGGACATATATCAAAGAGAGATGTACTACCTGATCCAGTATACAACAGTAAAGTTGTTACAAAATTAATAAACAATGTAATGGAAGATGGTAAAAAAGGTGTCGCTCAGAAAATTTGTTACGATGCTTTTGACATAATCAAAGATAAACTAAGCAAAGAACCGATGGAAGTATTTGAAGAAGCTATGAACAACATTATGCCTCTGTTGGAAGTAAAAGCTAGAAGAATTGGTGGTGCAACATATCAGGTTCCAATAGAAGTTAGACCGGAAAGAAGACAGACATTAGGTATTAGATGGCTTCTTGTTGCAGCAAGAAAAAGAAATGAAAAATATATGAGGGAAAGACTCGCTTCTGAATTAATAGATGCATCAAATAACACAGGTGCAGCTGTTAAAAAGAGGGAGGAAACTCATAAAATGGCTGAAGCAAATAAAGCTTTTGCACATTATAGATATTAATATTCAAAACTGTTTTGGTAGCTTTGCTAAAACAGTTTTGTCAAATTAAAAATTACAGTTGCAAGGAGGAAGAGAAAGTGGCAAGAGAATATCCGTTGGAAAAATTCCGTAATATAGGAATAATGGCACATATAGATGCTGGGAAAACAACCACCACTGAACGTATACTTTTCTATACTGGTAAAACTCATAAGATAGGAGAAGTACATGACGGTGAAGCTACAATGGACTGGATGGCACAGGAACAGGAAAGAGGAATAACCATAACGTCAGCCGCTACATTTTGTAAGTGGAAGGGTTATGCAATCAATATAATAGATACACCAGGACACGTGGATTTTACAGTAGAAGTTGAAAGATCCTTGAGAGTTCTTGATGGAGCTGTTACAGTTCTTGATGCTAAGAGCGGAGTTGAGCCTCAGACAGAAACTGTTTGGAGGCAGGCTGATAACTATGAAGTTCCAAGAATGGTGTATGTAAATAAGATGGATTCCGTTGGAGCAGATTTTTATATGTGTGTAAACACACTTAGAGATAGACTTCACTGCAATGCAATTCCTATACAAATACCAATAGGAGCAGAAGCAGGTTTTAAGGGCATAGTTGATTTGATAAAAAATGAAGCTATAATATATGAAGATGATTTGGGTACTGTAATGGACGAAGTTTCAATACCTGATGAGTTAGAAGACAAAGCTGCTGAATATAGAACATCTATGATAGAGGCAATAGCCGAGTTAGATGAAGATTTGATGATGAAATATTTAGACGGTGAAGAATTAACAGAAGATGAGATAGTATCTACTCTTAGAAAAGGTGTTATTTCGAATCAAATAGTACCTGTTTTATGTGGTTCATCTTATAAAAATAAAGGTGTACAGCCGATGATAGATGCTATAGTAAACTTTATGCCATCGCCTCTTGACATACCACCTGTAAAAGGTACTAATCCTGAAACTGGAGAAGATGATGAGAGAGCTGCTGATGATGATAAGCCATTAGCTGCACTGGCATTTAAGATAGCAACTGACCCATTTATAGGTAAGCTTGCATTTACAAGAGTTTATTCTGGCGTTATGAAGAGCGGTACTTATGTGTACAATTCTACTAAAGGCAAGAAGGAAAGAATTGCAAGACTTGTAAAGATGCATTCAAATCATAGACAGGAAATTGATGAACTTCATGCAGGAGACTTGGGCGCAATAGTGGGACTTAAGGAAACTTCAACAGGTAATACGCTTTGCGACGAAGATAGTCCAATAGTATTGGAGAGTATGGAATTCCCTGATCCAGTTATAGATGTAGCAATAGAACCTAAAACAAAAGCAGGACAGGAAAAGATGGGAATAGCTCTTGCAAAACTTGCAGAAGAAGATCCTACATTCAAAACTTATACGAATCAGGAAACAGGTCAGACAATTATATCTGGAATGGGAGAACTTCATCTTGAGATAATCGTTGACAGACTTCAAAGAGAATTCAAGGTAGATTGTAATGTAGGTCAGCCTCAGGTTGCTTATAAAGAAACAATCAGAAAAACTGTAAAGGCAGAAGGTAAGTTTATAAGACAGTCCGGTGGACATGGTCAGTATGGACACTGCTGGATAGAAATGTCACCTTCAGAGGATGGATATACTTTTGAGAATGCCATAGTAGGTGGAGCAATTCCAAAAGAATATATAGGACCTATTGACAGTGGAATACAGGAAGCATCACAAAGTGGTGTAATCGCAGGATATCCTGTTGTAAACTTCAAGGTTAAATTATATGATGGATCTTATCATGATGTCGATTCATCAGAAATGGCATTTAAAGTTGCCGCTTCAATGGCATTTAAAAACGCCATGCATAAAGCAGATCCTGTTTTACTTGAACCTTCAATGAAAGTTGAAGTTACAATTCCAGAAGAATACATGGGAGATGTAATGGGAGATATAAACTCAAGAAGAGGAAGAATTGAAGGAATGGATCAGAGAAATGGAGCTGAGATTATAAGATCATTTGTACCACTTTCAGAGATGTTTGGGTATGCAACTGTTCTTAGATCAAGAACTCAAGGCAGAGGAGTCTATACCATGACTTTCGATCACTTTGAAGAAGTTCCAAAGAATATTCAAGAAAAGATTGCAGAAAAGAGAAATGGTTAATATTTTAAATATATTGGTTTATTTGAGGAGGAAGAAAAAAGATGTCAAAAGAGAAATATGAGAGAACAAAACCGCATGTAAACATAGGAACAATAGGACACGTAGACCATGGAAAGACAACATTAACAGCAGCAATAACAACAGTATTGTCAAAAGAGGGAAAAGCAGCAGCAACAAAATATGATGAAATAGATAAAGCACCAGAAGAAAAAGAAAGAGGAATAACAATAAACACAGCGCATGTAGAGTATGAGACAGACAAGAGACATTATGCACATGTAGATTGTCCAGGACATGCAGATTATGTAAAGAACATGATAACAGGAGCAGCACAGATGGATGGAGCAATCCTGGTAGTAAGTGCAGCAGATGGACCAATGCCACAGACAAGAGAACATATACTTCTAGCAAGCAGAGTAGGAGTACAGCATATAGTAGTATTCTTAAACAAGTCAGATCAGGTAGATGATCCAGAATTAATAGAATTGGTAGAGATGGAAGTAAGAGAACTTTTAAGTGAATATGGATTTCCAGGAGACGATGTACCAATAATCGTAGGAAGTGCACTTAAAGTATTAGAGAATCCAGATGATGAAGAGACAACAAAATGCATACATGAGTTAATGGATGCAGTAGATGAATATATACCAACACCAGAAAGACCAACAGACAAACCGTTCCTTATGCCAATAGAGGATATCTTCACAATAACAGGAAGAGGAACAGTGGCAACAGGAAGAGTAGAGACAGGAAAACTCAAGATAGGAGACGAACTTGAGGTAGTAGGACTTACAGAAGAGAAGAAGAAGACAGTATGTACTGGAGTAGAAATGTTCAGAAAGATGTTGGATCAGGCGCTTGCAGGAGATAACATAGGAGCACTTTTAAGAGGAGTACAGAGAGAAGATATACAGAGGGGTCAGGTTCTTGCACAGCCGGGAACAGTACATCCGCACAAGAAATTTGTAGGTCAGGTATATGTACTTAAAAAAGAAGAGGGTGGAAGACATACACCATTCTTTAACGGATACAGACCACAGTTTTATTTCAGAACAACAGACGTAACAGGATCTATAGCACTACCAGAAGGAGTAGAAATGGTAATGCCAGGAGATCATATAGACATGAACGTAGAACTTATAACACCAGTAGCAATGCATGAAGGACTTAGATTTGCAATAAGAGAAGGCGGAAGAACAGTAGGTTCAGGTGTTGTTACTAAGATTGTTGAGTAGTTTCTTAGTATGAATAGCATATCACTTTTATTTAATAAGGATATGACTTGATTTTATAATTTATAAAAAAGAAGGAAAGAGGACGCTCTTTCCTTCTTTTTTATAAATTTTTTATACCACGGATATTTTTTACTTGTAAAATAAAAATATATATAGTATAATTAAGAAGTTGTATTGTTATAACAGTGATGAAGCAAGAGGTTGCCGGGCTTCCGGGTAATTCTTGATTGAACAGTCTAGGTCGTTGAACCGGATGACGGAGGTTTTGTAAGCGCGTTTTTATGTAAAATAAAATGAAACGCCAGGAACAGTTTACAGAATGTATCCGCTGTTGTACGTAAAAGAAGCAAAGCGTGCATGAAAAGGAGGGAATATAAATGGCAAAACAAAGAATAAGAATAAGATTAAAGGCTTTTGATCATAACATATTAGATCAGTCTTCGGAAAAAATTGTAGCAACAGCAAAATCAACTGGAGCCAAAGTGGCTGGGCCGGTACCATTGCCTACAGAAAAGGATGTTGTTACTGTACTTAGGGCACCACATAAATATAAGGATTCAAGAGAACAGTTTGAAATAAGAACTCACAAGAGACTTATAGATATAATAAGTCCTTCACCAAAAACTGTAGATTCTTTGATGAGACTTGATCTGCCAGCAGGTGTAGATATAGAAATTAAACTGTAGATTTTTGTAATAGATTAAACTATTACGAACGGTTATGATTACTTGAATGTAATCCGCTAATACGTTGAGGAGGTGTAGAGAATGAAAAAAGCAATATTAGGCAAAAAGCTTGGTATGACGCAAATATTTGATGAAAATAAAAAGGTAGTTCCTGTTACAGTCATTGAAGCAGGACCTTGTGTAGTTTTACAGAAAAAAACGGTAGAAAAAGATGGATATGAATCTATACAGGTGGCTTTTGATGATATGAGGGAGAAACTTGCAAGTAAACCTGTTAAGGGTCACTTCAAGAAAGCAGGAGTATCTTTAAAGAGATTTGTAAAAGAATTAAAAATAGAGGATTCACAATCCTATGAAGTTGGTCAGGAAATAAAGGCTGATGTTTTTGAACAGGGAGATAAAGTTGATGTATCTGGAATCTCAAAAGGAAAGGGATTTCAGGGAACTATAAAGAGATGGAATGCTCAAAGAGGACCTATGTCTCATGGATCAAAATTTCATAGAGCAGTTGGTTCAATGGGTGCAGCTTCTGATCCATCAAGAACATTTAAAAATATGAAGATGCCTGGACATATGGGAAATGCAAATGTAACAGTTCAAAATTTGCAGGTTGCAAAAGTCATTCCTGAAAAGAATCTTATTTTGATAAAAGGTGGGGTTCCAGGACCGAATAAAGGATTTGTAATAATAAAAAATAGTATAAAAGCTTGATATTTAGTAGAAAGGAGGATACAGAATGCCTACAGTAGGATTATTTAATAAAGAAGGAAAAAAAGTTGGAGATTTAGATTTGTCTGATAAGATATTTGGAGTTGAAGTTAACGAGAATGCACTTCATCAAGTAGTTGTAGCACTTCTTGCTAACAAGAGACAGGGAACACAGTCAGCTAAAACTAGATCTGAAGTTTCTGGAGGTGGAATAAAACCTTGGAGACAAAAAGGAACTGGTAGGGCAAGACAAGGCTCAATAAGAGCTCCACAGTGGATTCATGGTGGTATGGTTTTTGCAGTAAAGCCTAGAGATTACAGGGTTTCAGTGCCTAAATCAACGAGAAAAGTAGCAATGAAATCAGCGCTTACAAGCAAAGTTAAAGACGATGAAATAATTGTTTTAGAAAGCTTGAACTTCGATGCTCCAAAGACAAAAGACATGATTAAAGTGTTAAGCGCTTTTGAAGCAAAGAAGACATTAATAGTTACAGAAGAATCAAATCAGAATATTTACAGATCGGCAAGAAATATACCTGGAGTTCAGGTTATTCCAGTAAATAATATAAATGTATATGATCTGTTGAAATTTGATAAGCTTATGATAACTAAGGAAGCTGTATCAAAGATTGAGGAGGTGTATGCATAATGAAATATACAAATTATGATATCATAAGAAGGCCGGTTATAACTGAAAAAACCATGGCTTCAATGAGTGATAAGAAATACACTTTTTTAGTTGATATGCGTGCTACAAAAACAATGATAAAGGAAGCTGTAGAATCTGTCTTCGATGTTACTGTGGAAGAAATAAAAACAGCTAAATATGTAGGAAAACCTAAAAGAGTTGGAGTACATGTTGGAAAAAGGGCAGACTATAAAAAGGCTATTGTAAAACTTACAGAAGACAGTAAGACAATAGAATTTTTTGAGGGAATGCAGTAAAATAAAGCAGGTATTGGTTGAATAGCCAGATAAGCGAGAAGAAGGAGGTAACACTTTAATGGCAGTTAGAGGATTTAAGCCTACTACCCCATCAAGAAGAAATATGACAGTAAGTACATTTGAAGAGATAACTACAGATGCACCTGAAAAGTCACTTCTTAAAGATTTGAAAAAATCTGGTGGTAGAAATGCAAATGGAAGAATAACAGTTCGCCACATAGGTGGAGGAGCTAAGAGAAAATACAGAATAATTGATTTTAAGAGAGATAAAGATAATATACCAGCAAAAGTTGCTACTATAGAATATGATCCTAATAGATCGGCATATATAGCTCTTGTAAACTATCTAGACGGAGAAAAAAGATACATAATAGCTCCAGTCGGATTGAAAGTTGGAGATGTTATAGTTTCAGGATCTGACGTGGATATAAAAGTAGGAAATTGTCTTCCTCTTTTGAATATACCAGTAGGTACAGTAATTCACAATATAGAGCTTCAAAAAGGCAAGGGAGCTCAGCTCGTAAGGTCAGCAGGAGCATCAGCTCAATTAATGGCTAAAGAAGGAAAATATGCTACACTTAGATTGCCAAGTGGTGAGATGAGATATGTAAGAATAGAGTGCAGAGCTACTATTGGAACAGTATCAAATTTAACTCACGAGATAGTCAATTTGGGTAAAGCAGGAAGAAAGAGACATATGGGAATAAGACCTACAGTTAGAGGTTCCGTCATGAACCCTAATGACCATCCACACGGTGGTGGTGAAGGTAAGTCACCAGTAGGGCATCCAGGACCACTTACTCCATGGGGTAAACCAGCTCTTGGATACAAGACAAGAAAACATAAGAAATATTCTGATAAACTTATAATCAAGAGAAGAAACAGTAAATAATTAGAAGAGAATATATATTCTCTTCCTTAAATTATTAGGCGATATGTGAAAGGAGGCCAAAAAATTGAGTAGATCGGTTAAAAAGGGACCTTACGTCCAAGAGGCGCTTTTAAAAAGAATAAATGAAATGAATAAAAAAGGTGAAAAAAAAGTTATAAAGACTTGGTCAAGAAGTTCAACTATATTTCCACAGATGATAGGTCATACTATAGCAGTACATGATGGAAGAAAACATGTACCTGTATATATATCTGAGGATATGGTAGGACATAAGTTAGGAGAATTTGCGTTGACTAGAACTTACAGGGGTCATGGCGCAAAAACGGAAGATACAACTGCTGTTAAGTCAGCTGCTGGTAAATAGTTAAGCAAGACAGAGAGGAGGTAAAAACATGGAAGCCAAGGCAATAGTTAAATATGTGAGAATGTCTTCGACTAAAGTGCAGATAGTTCTCAATTTAATAAGAGGAAAAGATGTAAAAGAAGCTTTTGCTATATTAAAGTATACTCCAAAGGATGCTGCCGTAGTAGTAAATAAGTTACTTAAATCGGCAGTTTCTAATGCAGAAAATAATTTGGATTTAGATTCAGATAATTTATATGTTTCAGAAGTATATGCATGTCAGGGTCCAACTTTAAAAAGATTTCAACCACATGCTCAGGGAAGAGCATTCAGTATAAAAAAGAGAAGCAGTCACATAACTCTAGTAGTTAAAGAAAGAGAAGAAAAGTAAGGAGGGAAAAAGATGGGACAGAAAGTACATCCACATGGCCTTAGGGTCGGAGTTATCAAAGAGTGGGATTCTAAGTGGTATGCAGGAAAAAAGGATTTTGCAGATAATCTAGTAGAAGATAATGCCATAAGAAAATTTATTAAGGCAAGAACAAAAATTGCTGGAGTTTCAAAAATTCAGATAGAAAGAGCAGCAAAAAGAGTTAAACTTAATATATTTACGGCTAAGCCAGGTATGATAATAGGAAAAGGCGGACAGGGAATAGATGCTCTGAAAACTGAATTACAGAAAATAATTAGAGAAAAAACTATACTTATAAATATAGTTGAAGTAAAATCAGCAGAAGGCGATGCACAGCTTATGGCTGAAAATATAGCACTTCAACTTGAAAAAAGAATTTCTTTTAGAAGAGCTATGAAACAAACAATACAACGATCAATGAAGAGCGGAGTAAAGGGAGTTAAAACTACTTGTTCTGGAAGACTTGGCGGAGCAGAAATTGCTAGGGCTGAATCTTATCATGAAGGAACAATTCCACTTCAAACTTTGAGAGCTGATATTGATTACGGATTTGCTGAAGCAGATACAACTTATGGCAAGATAGGTGTTAAAGTTTGGGTATATAGAGGAGAAATACTTCCAACAAAGAAAAATGTTGAAGGTAAAGAAGAAGCTAACGCATAGGAAAGGAGGAATACAACATGTTAATGCCTAAGAGAGTTAAACATCGTAAGGTACAGCGTGGTAGAATGAGGGGTAGAGCTACAAGAGGTAATTTTATAGCATATGGAGATTATGCTTTACAAGCTACTGAATGCGGATGGATTACAAGCAACCAAATAGAAGCTGCCAGAGTAGCTATAAATAGATATATAAAAAGAGGAGGAAAACTTTGGATAAAGATTTTCCCGGATAAACCAATCACTGAAAAACCAGCAGAAACTCGTATGGGTTCCGGTAAAGGATCACCAGAATATTGGGTATCTGTAGTTAAGCCTGACAGAGTATTATTTGAATTATCAGGTGTTGGTGAGGATGTAGCACGAGCAGCTATGAGACTTGCTGCATATAAGCTTCCTATAAAGACTAAATTTGTAACAAGAAAAGATTTTGAAAAAATTGGTGGTGAAAGCAATGAAGGCTAAGGAAATAAATGAATTAAGAAACAATAGCCCTCAAGACTTACAGGCGAAGCTAGCTGATTTCAAGTCAGAATTATTCAACCTGAGATTTCAATTAGCTATAGGCCAATTAGAGAATCCAATGAGGATAAAGGAAGTAAAAAGATCAATAGCTCAGGTTAAAACTATAATTAGAGAAAATGAGCTAAAGACTTTGGAACAGTAGATTGAAAGGAGGTTGTCTTGTGGAAAGAAATAATAGAAAGACAAAAATAGGTAGAGTTGTATCCGACAAGATGGATAAGACTATTGTGGTTGCAGTAGAAACAAAAGTTCGACATCCATTGTATGGTAAGATAATGAACAGAACTACCAAATTTAAAGCTCATGATGAGAAAAATGAAGCGAAAAATAATGATAGAGTGTTGATTATGGAGACTAGACCTTTATCTAAAGATAAAAGGTGGAGACTTGTTGAAGTAGTAGAAAAAGCTAAATAGTATATGAAGCTGAAAGGAGGGTATTTCAATGATTCAACAGCAGACATTATTGAAAGTTGCAGATAATTCTGGAGCAAAAGAAATTATGTGTATAAGAGTAATGGGCGGTTCCAAAAGAAAATGGGGAAACATCGGAGATATAATAGTTGCCAGCGTTAAAAGTGCAACACCTGGCGGTGTTGTTAAAAAAGGCGATGTAGTAAAAGCCGTTATAGTTAGATCTGTAAAAGGACTTAGAAGATCTGATGGTTCGTATATAAGATTTGACGAAAATGCTGCAGTAATAATAAGTGATGAAAAGCAGCCAAAAGGAACACGTATTTTCGGACCGGTTGCAAGAGAGCTAAGGGATAAAGATTTCACAAGGATATTATCATTAGCACCTGAAGTTCTATAAGATAAGGAGGTGTCTAGAATGGCAAAGATACATGTAAGAAAGAAAGATACAGTTATGGTTATATCAGGCAAGGATAAAGGAAAGATCGGAGAAGTTCTATCAGTCAATCCTAAAGCTGGTAAAATCATTGTTAAAGATGTAAATGTAGTTTCAAAGCATCAAAAGCCTAACAAGGCTAATATGGAAGGTGGAATAATCCACAAAGAAGCTCCAATATACAGCTCGAAGGTAATGTTGTATTGTAATAAATGCAAGAAAGTTACTAGAATAAACAGTAAAATACTTGACGATGGGACAAAAGTAAGAGTATGTAAAAAGTGCGGAGAAACATTTTAATCTTTGAAAGGAGGGCAAAACATGAGTTCAAGATTACAAGAAAAATATAAAAATGAAGTAGTTCCTGCTTTAATGGAGAAGTTTAAGTATGCAAATATAATGCAGGCACCTGGATTGGAAAAAATAGTTATAAACATGGGTGTTGGTGAAGCCAAAGATAATCCTAAGGCTTTGGAATCAGCAGTAAGTGATTTAACTATAATTACAGGTCAAAAACCAGTTTTAACTAGAGCAAAGAAATCAGTTGCTAATTTTAAAATAAGGGAAAACATGCCTATAGGGTGTAAGGTAACTTTAAGAAGACAGTATATGTATGAATTTGCAGACAAACTAATTAACGTTGCACTTCCAAGAGTTAGGGATTTTTCAGGAATTTCAGATAAATCATTTGACGGTAGAGGAAATTACTCTTTAGGAATTAAGGAACAACTCATATTCCCAGAAATAGAATATGATAAGATAGATAAAGTAAGAGGTATGGATATAATATTTGTTACGACTGCTAATACCGACGAGGAAGCAAGGGAGTTGCTTAAAGATCTCGGTATGCCATTTACTCAAAGATAAGGAGGGAAAAGCATGGCACGTAAGGCTTTAATAGAAAAATACAAAAAACAGCCAAAATATCCGACTAGAGCGTATACAAGATGCAGAATATGTGGAAGACCTCATTCTGTTTTGAAGAAATATGGAATATGTCGTATTTGTTTTAGAGAACTTGCATATAAAGGAGAAATACCTGGATGCCGAAAAGCAAGTTGGTAATCATGGAATTGTAAATGAAAGGAGGCACACAATAAATGGTAATGACTGATCCTATAGCAGATTTGCTTACACGTATAAGAAATGCAAACATTGTTAAACACGAAATAGTAGAGGTACCTTCTTCAAACATTAAGAAGGCAATATTAAATATAATGCTTCAAGAAGGATATGTCAAAGATTTGGAAGAGTATGCGGACGGTTGCGTTAAAATGTTGAGATTTTCAATGAAATATGCTGAAAATAAACAAAGAGTTATAACAGGACTTAAGAGAATTTCAAAGCCTGGATTAAGAGTTTATTGCAGAAAAGAAGAAATACCAAAGGTTTTAAATGGTCTTGGAATTGCTATAATATCAACTTCAAGCGGAATTGTTACAGATAGAGAAGCAAGAAAATTAGGAGTAGGTGGAGAAGTACTTTGTTACATATGGTAGAGACCTACTAATACCACAGGAGGTGTAATAATGTCAAGGATAGGAAGACTTCCAGTAGCTATCCCAGGCGGCGTGACGGTTACGGTAACACCAGATAACGTTGTTACTGTAAAAGGACCTAAAGGTCAGCTTGTCAAGGCTATGAGAAAAGAAATGAGTATAACTGTTGAAAATGATTCAGTAGTAGTTAAAAGACATAACGATGAAAGTCAAATAAAAGCTCTACACGGATTAACAAGAGCTCTTATAAATAATATGGTAATTGGAGTAACAGAAGGATATGCAAAAACTCTTGAACTTGTCGGAGTTGGGTATAGAGCACAGGTTAAGGGTAAAAAATTGGTAATGAGTCTTGGATATTCACATCCAGTTGAAGTAGAACCTGCTGAAGGTATAACTTTTGAAACACCAAGTTCAACGCAAATTATAGTAAAAGGTATAGATAAGGCAGTTGTTGGAGACGTTGCAGCTGATATAAGAAGTTGGAGAAAACCAGAACCTTATAAAGGAAAAGGTATTAAGTATGACAACGAACATATAAGACGTAAGGAAGGTAAAACTGGAAAGAAATAGCAGAAAGGAGTGATTTCTATGTTTAAAAAGAATGACAGGAAAAAATTAAGAGCAAAGCGTCATCTTAGAGTTCGTAAGAGAATCTTTGGAACTGCTGAAAGGCCAAGACTTGCAGTATATAGAAGTGATAAAAACATATATGCACAGTTGATAGATGATGTAAAGGGAATAACTTTAGTTTCAGCATCCAGTCTTGATAAAGAATTCGAAGGAACAGGAAGTAATAAAGAGGCAGCTAAGATTGTTGGTACAAATATAGGAAAAAAAGCTGTAGAGAATGGGATTACAAATGTTGTATTTGATAGAGGCGGATATATATATCATGGAAGAGTACAGAATCTTGCAGAAGGTGCAAGGGAAGCTGGCTTGAAATTCTAAAGAAGGAGGAAAATTAATGAGAATAGATCCTAGCACTTTGAATCTTAAAGAAAAAGTTGTTTTTATAAATAGAGTTGCTAAGGTTGTTAAAGGCGGTAGAAATTTTAGATTTAGTGCATTGGTAGTGGTTGGAGATGAAGCCGGCCATGTAGGTGTTGGAAGTGGTAAATCGATAGAAATACCTGAAGCAATCAGAAAAGGAATAGAAGATGCAAAGAAAAATCTAATTGATGTTGCAATAGTAGGTACTACAGTACCTCATGATATTATAGGAGAGTTTGGTACTGGAAGAGTTCTTATAAAAACAGCATCAAAAGGAACCGGTGTTATAGCTGGTGGACCAGCTAGAGCAGTACTCGAACTTGCAGGAATAAAAGATGTAAGAGCAAAGTCACTTGGAACAAACAATCCAACAAATATGGTAAATGCCACTATTGACGGTTTATCGAGACTAAGAACAGCAGAACAAGTTGCTAATCTTAGAGGTAAAACTGTTGAAGAGATTTTAGGTTAGGAGGTAATACCTTTGGCTAAACTTAAAATAACTTTGGAAAAAAGTTTAATAGGAAGAAAAAAAGATCATATAGCTACGATTCAGGCACTTGGATTAAGAAAGATAAGAAGCGTAGTTGAAAAAGAAGATACTCCTCAGATAAGAGGTATGATAAAAAAAGTTAGTTATCTTTTAAAAGTTGAAGAAGCGTAATAGGAGGAGGTGCAAAAAATGAAACTTCATGAGCTTAAATCTGCATCAGGATCAAAAAAATCTCCAAAAAGAGTTGGTAGAGGTACTGGATCTGGATTAGGTAGAAATGCCGGAAAAGGTGAAAAAGGCCAGAAAGCTAGATCTGGAGGCGGAGTAAGATTAGGATTTGAAGGAGGACAGATGCCTCTCTTCAGAAGAATTCCTAAAAGAGGATTTACAAACATATTTTCAAAAGAATACTCACAAATTAATGTTGAGAAATTAAATGTTTTTGAAGATGGAACAGAAATAACTTCTCAGGTACTTTTAGAAAAAGGCATGATTAAGAAGTCTAAAAATGGATTGAAAGTACTTGGAAATGGAGAGTTAAACAAGAAACTTACAGTAAAGGCAGTTAAATTTACAAAAGCTGCAGCAGAAAAAATAGAAGCCGCTGGAGGAAAAGTTGAGGTGATATAGGGTGTTATCAACCTTACGTAATGCCTGGAAGGTTCCAGAATTAAGAAAGAGATTGTTATTTACTTTAGCTATGGTACTTATTTTTAGGCTTGGTAATTTTATTCCTGTTCCAGGGATTGATACTACAAAGTTATCCAGCTTAACTAGTGGAGGTTCACTTATTGGATTTTATGATTTGATATCAGGAGGAGCCTTTAGTAGATTTAGTATATTTGCTATGGGAGTTGTACCGTTTATCAATTCTTCCATCATAATGCAACTGCTTACAGTAGCTGTGCCCCGTCTTGAACAATTGTCAAAAGAAGGGGAAGAGGGAAGAAAAAAGATACAGGAGTATACAAGGTATGTGTCAGTTCCTTTGGGATTGGTACAGGGTTTTAGTATATATGCAATAATAGCAAGTGCTGGTGCACTTGTAAATCAATCAAGCAAATTCGATATTTTTATGATAATTCTCACTGTTACAACTGCTTCCACGTTTTTGATGTGGCTTGGAGATAAAATTACCCAGCATGGTATTGGTAATGGAATTTCCCTTATAATATTTATAAATATTATTTCAAGGTTTCCATCTACGATAACTGGAATTTTTAAGTTGCAGGAGACTCAAATAGTAAATTTTGTTGAAGTTATAGCTTTTGCAGTAGTTGCCATAGTACTCTTTGTAGCAGTTGTAATTACCAGTCTGTCTGAAAGACGAATTCCAATTCAATATGCTGGTAAGACTGCCGGCGGAAGAATGTATAAGGGACAGTCTACCAATATTCCTATTAATGTAAATGGATCAGCTGTAATTGGAATAATATTTGCTATATCAGTTATGCAGTTTCCAACGACTATAGGACAGTTTTTCCCTAACTCAGCATTTTATAAATTTGTGACTGCGGGTAAATTTAGTCCTTTCAAGGAAAGTAACTGGGAATATGCAGTATTGTATTTTGTGTTGACAATCTTTTTTACATGGTTCTATACTCAAGTAACCTTGAAACCGGATGAAATGGCAGAGAACATGAATAAGTCTTCTGGATTTATTCCGGGAATAAGGCCAGGCGAACCAACAGCTTTATATATAGAAAGAGTTCTGACTAAAGTTTCGATTTTAGGAGGAGCTTTTGCAGGGATAGTTGCAATAGCACCTATATTTTGTGAGGCTTATAGCAATTTCAAAGGAATATATTTTGGTGGAACTGGGCTTCTTATAATTGTAAATGTTGCAATTGAAACTATTAGACAAATAGAATCTCAATTGGTTGTGCGTCATTATCAAGGATTTTTAAAGTAAATATAATTTGGAGATGATGCAGTTGAAGATAATTTTATTGGGTCCTCCAGGGGCCGGTAAGGGAACTCAAGCTAAGTTTATAAGCGAAAAGTATAGTGTACCCCATATATCTACTGGAGATATTTTTAGAAAAAATATCGCTGAAAAAACTCCACTCGGGATTAAGGCCAAAAGCTATCTCGATGCTGGAAAACTGGTTCCGGATGAGTTGACTATAGATATAGTTAAAGACAGACTTGGCATGGAAGATTGTCAAAAAGGATTTTTACTGGATGGATTTCCAAGAACGGTAAACCAGGCTAAGGCTTTAGATGATTTTTTGAAAAGTGATTCTAAGTCCGTAGATGCAGCTTTATTGATAGATGTACCAAAAGAGTTCATTCTTGAAAGAATGACAGGAAGAAGAGTTTGTTCATCGTGTGGTGCAAGTTATCATATTAAGTTTAATCCTACTAAGGTCCATGGTAAGTGTGATGCTTGTGGTGGGGATGTAGTTCAGAGAAAAGATGATACTGAATCTACAGTTAAAGACAGACTTGATGTTTATGCTGAACAAACACAACCGTTAATAGGTTATTACAAAAATGAGAATAAGCTTTTAGCAGTTGATGGAACTGGTGATATAGATGAAGTTTTTGAGAGAGTAAAAAAATCCTTGAATAGTTGTGCATAAATGATAACATAAAGAAGGAAAGAAAAATTGAACTTAAGAGCCATGAGATTTGGAATAACTAAACATTAATTGGACAGAATTTCATATGAATATATGAAATCAAAGAGTACGGTTTTACTATCCGCAAGAATACTTCTGTTAATTTAGAAGTTGCTTATGTCATGTATGCAGAACTTGAAAAAGGGGATGCAATGGGCATTTACTGTGGTGCCATGCTAGATGGATGTATTTGAATTTCTTTGTTGTATGAGATTATACAGGTTTTGGAGAATAGCTCACCATGTTCATGGAGATCCCCCAGTATGTAATTTTAATGAATAAGTTAAAAAGGACCTTAAATTATTGCAATGAATGTGTTTAGCTGTTGGATCTTTATATGGAAGCTCGTTGGCTTATTATGAGAATACAATTGCTTAGTGTAAGATGGTCCGGAAATAGTAACCTTAATAGAATAATAAGAGGTGATTTTATTGGCCATTTGTGATTGTATAGGAAAAGTAGTTTTATCTAAAGCTGGAAGAGACAAAGGAAGATTTTTTATAATAGTAGGAATTTCAGATGAAAATCATGTGTATATAAGTGATGGTGGACTGAGGCCGCTTGAAAGACCGAAGAAAAAAAAGTTTAGGCATCTAGTTTTTCTAAGTCATGGATATTGTGACATGGAAAATTTATTGGGCACCCACCAGAAAACTGCTAATTCAATTATAAAGAGTTTTTTACAGTCTTACGACAAGAGTAAGGAGGTTTGATTACCTTATGTCAAAAGATGATGTTATAGAAATGCAGGGTACGGTTGTAGAGGCTTTACCTAATGCAATGTTTGAAGTAGAATTGGAAAGCGGACAAAAAATACTGGCACATATATCAGGTAAACTAAGAATGAATTTTATAAGAATCTTGCCAGGTGATAAAGTAACAGTTGAACTTTCTCCGTATGATTTAACACGCGGAAGAATAACCTGGAGAGCAAAGTAATTAAGGAGGATTAACTATATGAAAGTAAGACCATCAGTTAAGCCCATTTGTGAGAAGTGCAAAGTAATAAAAAGAAAAGGAAAAGTAATGGTTATATGTGAAAATCCTAAGCACAAACAGAAACAGGGCTGATTAAAGAGTAAGTACTAAGCTAGATAATATTTTAAGGTGCGGCTGTGGCAGGATAAGTATTCTGCTTACCTTAAGATTTTTTATAAACTAAAATTAAAATCCTTAATAAACAGATAATTGGGAGGTGTAAATTAATGGCAAGAATATCAGGAATTGATCTACCAAAAGAAAAAAGAGTAGAAATAGGTCTGACATATATATTTGGAATAGGTTTATCTACTTCCAGAAAAATTCTCAAAGAAACTGGTGTAAACCCAGATATAAGAGTAAAAGATTTGACAGAAAAAGAAGTTAATCTTCTCAGAGATTATATAAAGAATTTAAAAGTTGAGGGTGACTTAAGAAGAGAAACTGCCCTTAATATTAAGAGATTGATAGAGATAGGATCATATAGAGGAGTAAGACATAGAAGAGGACTTCCAGTTAGAGGACAGAAGACTAAGACAAATGCAAGAACTAGAAAAGGTCCTAAAAAGATGGTAGGAGCTAAGAAGAAAAAATTAGTATAAGGAGGTAAGTAGATGGCAGCAGTATCCAAAGTTAAAAAATCAAGAAGAAAAAAAGAGAGAAAAAATATAGAACATGGTTGTGCACATATAAAGTCAACTTTTAATAATTCTATTGTTACTATAACTGACGCTGTTGGAAATACATTGTCTTGGGCTAGTGCTGGTGGATTAGGCTTTAGAGGTTCAAGAAAAAGTACTCCCTTTGCTGCACAAATGGCAGCTGAGACTTCAGCCAAAGCAGCTATGGAACATGGCCTTAAGAGCATAGAGGTATATGTAAAGGGACCAGGAGCAGGAAGAGAAGCGGCAATAAGGTCACTTCAGGCTGCAGGACTTGAAGTTACTCTCATAAAAGATGTAACTCCAATACCACATAATGGATGCAGACCACCAAAGAGAAGAAGAGTCTAGTAATAGGAGGTGTAATTTTAATGGCAAGATATACTGAATCAGTGTGCAGATTATGCAGACGAGAAGGCTTAAAACTATTTCTTAAGGGAGATAGATGTTATACAGATAAATGTGCAGTATCCAGAAGAGGATATGCGCCGGGACAGCATGGACAAGGAAGAAAGAAGATATCAAACTACGGTTCACAATTAAGAGAAAAACAAAAGGCAAAAAGAATATATGGAGTCTTAGAAGGACAGTTTAGAAGATACTACAGGGAAGCTGACAGGAAAAAGGGCATAACAGGTGAAAATTTGTTAAGGCTTCTTGAAATGAGACTTGATAATGTGGCATATAAGTTAGGATATGGACAGTCAAGATCAGAGGCTAGACAATTAGTTACACATGGTCATTTCTTGGTTAACGGCAAGAAAGTTGATATTCCTTCTTATGAAGTATCTGTAAATGATGTTGTTTCTATTTGTGAAAAGAGCAGATCATCTGAAAAATTTAAGGTTTTTGCAGAAAATCCTAAAACTTTACCTGCTTGGTTAGAGGGAAATGTAGAAAATTTTGAAGGAAAAGTTGTAAGGGAACCTTCAAGAGAAGATATAGACATTCCAGTTAATGAAACATTAATTGTAGAGTTATATAGTAAGTAGTTAATATAGAGATCAGTTGCCCTCGAAATAAATTATAATATAAATAGAAGGAGGGTTATATCATGTTGGAAATAGAAAAGCCAAAAATAGAATGCGCAGAGCTAAGTGAAGATGGCAAATACGGAAAATTTGTAGTAGAACCATTAGAAAGAGGTTACGGTATTACTCTTGGAAATGCACTTAGAAGAATACTTCTTTCATCTTTACCAGGAGTTGCTGCTAATCATGTGAAGATTGAAGGAGTCCTTCATGAATTTTCAACAGTCCGTGGAGTTAAAGAAGATGTTGCTGAGTTAATTTTAAACATAAAGTTATTAGCACTCAAAATGAATGATGATGAACCGAGAACTATATATATAGATGCCGAGGGACCAGGAGAAGTAAAGGCTGGAGATATAAAAACTGACGGTGATGTTGAAATAATAAATCCTGATTTACATATAGCTACTTTGGATGATGATGCAAAATTATATATGGAGATCATGGTTAGTACAGGAAGAGGATATGTATCTCAGGCTAAAAACAAAACCGAAGATATGCCTATAGGTACAATTCCTGTGGATTCTATATATACACCGGTAAAAAGAGTTAATTTTAATGTAGAGAATACTAGAGTTGGCCAAATTACTGATTATGATAAATTATCCCTTGAAGTGTGGACAAATGGAACGATAATGCCGGATGAAGCTGTAAGCTTGTCAGCAAAGATATTAATAGAACATTTTAAGTTATTTATGACACTTACTGACCATGCCAATAATGTGGAAATAATGGTTGAAAAAGAGGAAGACAAGAAGGAAAAAGTACTTGAGATGACTATCGAAGAACTTGACCTTTCTGTAAGAAGTTATAATTGCTTAAAGAGAGCTGGCATAAATACCGTCCAGGAATTAACTGAAAGAACTATGGATGATATGATGAAAGTCAGAAATTTAGGTAAAAAATCTTTAGAAGAAGTTGAACAAAAACTCGATGCTTTGGGATTATCTTTAAAGCAAAATGAGGAATAGAAAAAATATATTGCAGATAGGGAGGGATATAGATGGCTTCACATCGTAAATTAGGTCGTCCAACCGATCAGAGAAAAGCAATGCTTAGAAATCTTGTTACTAGTTTTTTGAAACATGAAAAGATCCAGACTACATCTACTAGGGCTCAGGAAACTAGAAATCTAGCAGAAAAAATGATTACACTTGCTAAAAGAGGAGATCTTCACGCAAGAAGGCAGGTGCTTTCCTTTGTAACAGAAAAGGAAGTTGTAAAAAAATTGTTTGACAATATAGCTCCTAAGTACAATGAGAGAAACGGCGGATATACAAGAATGTATAAAATGGGTCCACGAAGAGGAGACGGAGCTGAGTTAGTTATATTAGAATTGGTATAAAAGCTCGGGGGATTAAGTTAGCTTAATCCCCATTTTAATATATTCTTTAATTCATGTATTAAACGTGATATATTTAATATTAGTATAAATTATGATGCTTCTATGTATTGGAAGTGAGGTGCCTGAATGGAAAAAAGTATGATTGATTGTAAAAATTTAAGTTTTAGATATGATGCTGAGAGTGAAAGTAAATCAAAATTAGTCGTAGATCATGTTACGTTTAGTATAAAAAGAGGAGAGTTTGTTGCAATTTTAGGAAGAAATGGCTCTGGAAAATCCACACTGGCTAAACACATGAATGCGTTGCTTGTACCAACTGAAGGAAAGATGTATGTTGGTGATTTGGATACTTCAAACGAAGAAAATACATGGGATATAAGAAATAAAGCAGGAATGGTATTTCAGAATCCAGATAACCAAATTGTTGCCACTATTGTGGAGGAAGATGTTGCTTTCGGTCCAGAAAATCTGGGAGTTCCTCCGGAGGAAATACGTACTAGGGTGGACGAGTGTCTAAAAAGAGTAAATATGTATCAGTATAGAAGAAATGCACCTCATTTACTTTCAGGGGGTCAGAAACAGAGAGTTGCAATAGCAGGGGTCTTGGCTATGATGCCTGACTGTATGATATTTGATGAATCTACTGCAATGCTTGACCCGTCGGGCAGGCAGGAAGTAATGAATACAATAAAAGAGATAAATAGCAAATATGGAATTACTGTGATACTTATTACACATTATATGGATGAAGCTGCACAGGCGGATAGAATAATTGTTATAGATGAAGGAAAAGTTTCTTTGCAGGGTACTCCTAGAGACGTATTCAGTAAAGTTGAAAAAATAAAAAGTTTGGGACTTGATGTACCTCAGATGACTGAATTGGCATACAAACTTGGTAAAAGTGGAATTAACATAAAACCAAATATATTGACTATAGATGAGATGGTGAAAGAATTATGTCGATTGAAATAAAAAATTTGACCCATGTATATATGAAGGGATCTCCTTTTGAAAAAAAGGCTATAGACAATGTTAATGTTAAAATAGAAGAAGGGGAATTTGTAGCTCTTATAGGACATACCGGTTCTGGTAAGTCTACACTCATTCAGCATATAAATGGTCTTTTAAAGCCAGACTGTGGTAGTATAACGATAGATGGAACTGATATAACAGACAAAAATACGAATCTTAACTTTATAAGAAAAAAAGTTGGATTGGTATTTCAATATCCGGAATATCAATTGTTTGAAGAAACTATTGAAAAGGACATCTCTTTTGGACCTAAAAATTTGGGATTAAGCGATGATGACATACATAAAAGAGTAGAGAGAGCCATGACCATGGTTGGACTTGATTATGATAAATATAAAGATAAATCTCCATTTGAAGTGAGTGGCGGGCAGAAGAGAAGAGTCGCAATAGCAGGTGTAGTTGCGATGGAACCTAAAATTCTAATATTGGATGAACCTACTGCAGGTCTTGATCCGGAAGGAAGAGATGAAATTCTCGGCAAGATAAAGGATTTGCACAATGAGTATAATATGACAATAATATTTGTATCTCATAGTATGGAAGATGTGGCGAAACTTGCGAATAGAATACTTGTAATGCATAAAGGAAAATGTATATTAGACGGTCCTCCAAGTCGTGTATTTTCGGAAGTAGATACATTGGAAAGTGTTGGATTGGCTGTTCCGAAAGTAACTTATCTTGTAAGAAAACTTAAAGCAAAAGGGTTCAATATTTCTGAGAACTTGTTTACTGTAGACCAGGCAAAAGATGAAATACTTAAAATATTAAGTAAGTGATAGGGGAGTTAGTTATGATTAAAGATATTACTATTGGACAGTACATACCTGGAAACTCTTTTATTCACAAATTAGATCCAAGAGTTAAAATATTGATATCCATAATCTATATTGTAGATTTATTTATAGTAAATAACTTTAGAGGGTATATTTTTATAGTGATTTTCACATTTTTATGCATAGCAGTATCTAAAGTGAAATTTTCATATATATACAAGGGATTGAAGCCAATTTTAATTCTTGCTCTTATAACAGCCGTTTTAAATGTGTTTATGACTACGGGGGTAAATCCGCCTCTTTTTAAATGGAAATTTATAACGGTATACAGGGAAGGTATAGTACTGGCTGTATTTATGGTTCTAAGGCTTGTATTTTTGATTATAGGAACGTCACTTTTAACTCTTACAACATCACCTATAGAGCTTACGGACGGGATTGAAAAATTGCTTAATCCTATGAGAAAGATTGGATTACCGGCTCATGAATTAGCTATGATGATGACTATAGCACTTAGATTTATACCAACACTTATGGATGAGACTGACAAGATAATGAAAGCGCAAATGGCAAGAGGAGCAGATTTTGAGTCTGGAAATTTAGTAAATAGAGCAAAAAGCCTTATACCAATTCTGGTACCACTTTTTATAAGTTCATTCAGACGTGCAGATGAACTTGCTATGGCTATGGAAGCAAGGTGTTACAGAGGCGGAGAAGGGCGAACCAGAATGAAACAGCTTAAGATCACAAATAAAGATTTTATTGCTTCGTTATCTATGGGATGTTTGGTTGCCATATCAATATTCAGTAGAGTATGGTGGAATTAATGATAAATATAAGACTTATTGTTGAATATGATGGGACCAATTACTCGGGATGGCAGAGACAGAAAAATGCAATGACAATACAGGAAAAGCTGGAAACTTCCATTAAAAAAGCAACTGGAAGTTTTTCCGAGGTTATAGGATGCAGCAGAACTGATGCGGGAGTTCATGCAAGGGGTTTTGTTTGTAATTTTATGACTGACAGCGGTATACCGCCGGATAATTTTAAAATGGTTTTAAATGGAATATTACCCTGTGATATAGTTGTTCTCGATTCGACGCAGGTTTCGGAAAGTTTCCATGCGAGATATAACAGTATAGGAAAAAGATATACTTATACTATTGTCACAGGTAAAAACAAACCGGCCATAAACAGAAATTACATGTATTACTTTTCTAGAAAGCTGGATTTTAATAACATGAAAAGGTCATGTGGGTTTTTTCTTGGAACTCATGATTTTTCGGCATTTAAATCCAGCGGAAGTTCAGTAAAGACTTCAGTAAGGACAGTAAAGGAATTTACTGTAACACAGAAGGGAAAGTTTCTTGTATTTGATGTTGTAGGAGACGGATTCCTATATAATATGGTAAGAATAATGGTGGGTACTGTACTAGAAGTAGGTGTTGGGCGCTTTAAACCTGAAGATGTAAAAGTGATACTTGACTTAAAAGACAGGTCAAAAGCTGGGAAACCAGTGCCGCCAATGGGATTGTGTCTTGAGAAAGTGTTTTATTGAATATAAATATGTATACATTCATCGTTGACACACCAGGGTGATTGTATTATAATAATAATGTTTGTATCTAAGCATGAAAGATCCACTAGCCCCGGGTCTTTATATAGATAACTACGATTATAGTAAAAGATCAAGGAGGATAAACCGGATGAAATCATATATCGCTAAGCCACAAGATATTGAAAGAAAATGGTATGTTGTTGATGCAGCTGGAAAACCGTTAGGTAGGGTGGCAAGTCAGATTGCTTCAATATTGAGAGGAAAGAACAAGCCTATATTTACACCACATGTAGATACTGGAGATTTTGTTATAGTAATAAATGCAGAAAAAGTATTATTGACTGGTAAGAAATTAGATCAGAAATTATTGAGACATCATTCACTTTATGCAGGTGGATTGAAAGAAATAACTTACAGGGAAGCAATGGAAAAGAAGCCTGAATTCGTATTTTCAGAGGCAGTTAGAAGAATGCTTCCAACTGGAGTACTTGGAAGACAAATGTTCAAGAAATTGAAAGTATATAAAGGTTCAGAGCACAACCATGAGGCTCAGAAGCCAGAAGTATTAGAATTAAAATATTAGTTTGTAAGCTGAAGGGAGGATAAAAATGGCTAAGGTTCAGTATTTAGGAACAGGAAGAAGAAAGAAATCAGTAGCAAGAGTTAGACTTGTACCTGGAGAAGGTAAAGTAATAATAAATAAAAGAAATATTGAAGACTATTTTGGTCTTGAAACATTGAGAGTTATAGTAAATCAGCCTTTGGAATTAACATCAACAAAAGGAAAGTTTGATGTACTTGTAAATGTCTATGGTGGTGGATTTACTGGTCAGGCAGGTGCTATAAGACACGGAATATCAAGAGCACTTTTAAAAGCTGATGAAAATTTAAGACTTGAACTTAAAAAAGCAGGATTTTTAACAAGAGATCCAAGAATGAAGGAAAGAAAGAAATACGGTCTTAAAAAAGCAAGAAGAGCTCCACAGTTCTCAAAGAGATAGTAAGTGGGTTTTTCAGGAACATAATGAGTTTTATAAGATGTTTTTCAGATGGATGTATCTATTTGAAAAACATCTTTTTTTATAAAGTTTTTTTGATTTCTGCATATTTTTATATCCTTGTGATAAAAATAATGATTAGATTTCATGAAAGGATAGATGTTTATCATGGAGAATAAAATTAGCAGGAATATACTTGTTTTTCTTATTATGTTTTTATTTATCATACAGGCATTTTGCTATACAGTGGATGCAGAGAGTACTTTCTATCATACAAATCCAAAGGGAGAATTTTCGATACTCATAGATCCAGGCCATGGTGGGATTGATGGTGGAGCTGAAACAAAGGATGGTATTGTGGAGAAGGATATAAATTTAAAGATAAGTATTAAACTAAGGGATATATTGAAAAAACACGGCTATAAAGTATTTATGACAAGAAATGGTGATTTTGGTTTATATACTGATGGTGGAAGAATAAGAAAGAAAAAAATCGAGGATCTTGCCAATAGAAGCAAGATGAAAAAAGATACCAGCTGCAGCATGTTTGTAAGTATACATTTAAATATGTTTCCAGAATCCAAGTATCGGGGAGCACAGGTATGGTATTCAAAAAATGAAAAGAGTAAGCAGCTTGCAGGGATAATGCAGAAAAACCTTATAAATGATTTAGATAAAAGTAATACGAGATGTGAAAAGCCTGCTTTGAATTTATACAAGATACTGAGGGATAATGACACGATGCCATCTGTAATAGTGGAATGTGGTTTTCTATCCAATTATGATGAAAGACAAAAATTAATATCTGACGATTATCAAAATAAAATAGCCAGTTCACTTTTAAAGTCTGTTGATGAATATTATGGAAGTATTAATAACTAAACATTATTGCATATTTATAATTAGTTGTGATACTATTAGTTTGCAGTGTAAGTAATTGGATAGACTTTGAGGTGATTAAAATACAGATTAAATTAGATAAGGTAAGTAATGTTCCGCTTTATCTACAGGTAAAGAAGCAAATAATGTATCTTATAAGAAACGATATTTTAAAAGTAGGAAACAGGATGCCCACTGAAAGGGAATTGTCTGAGAATTTAAAGGTAAGTAGAAACACAATAAGTTCTGCCTATAATGAATTGGAACAGGAGGGCGTTTTGAGATCTTATCAGGGGAAAGGTACTTTTGTTGCAGAAGATACTAATCCCTGGAAGGTTCAAACTTCCAAGGAGAAGATAATAAAGTTTATAGATTTTGCTTTTGAAGAAGCCGTGGAAATGGGTGTAACGCCTAATGAATTCATTGAAATTGTGACTAAAAGAGTAAAAGAGAAAAGAAAATTAATGAAGAAAATTACAGCTGCGTATGTTGAATGTAATATAGAACAATCAAGAATGTTCAGTAAACAGTTAACTGATAGTACTAATATAAATGTAGTACCACTTACCTTGAATGACTTAAAGAGTGGTAAAGGGGAGGTACAAGATGTACTGAACAACTGTCAGGTGATTATATCTACATTTAATCACGTAAATGAAGTGGTAAGTCTCACAAGTGAACTTAAGAAAGAGGTTTTAGGACTTGCAATAAGTGTGGATCTTGAAACAATAGTTAAAATTGCAAGATATCCAGATAAAACAAGATTTGCTTTTGTATGTATTTCAAATGAATTTATGTTCAAGGCAAAGGGTGCACTTGAAAAAGCGGGACTTGGAAATATAGATATTAAATATACAAATACAGTTGATGATGGACAGCTTAAAAAGGTTGTGGATGCTTCTGATGTTATAATAGTATCTCCAGGAAGGTATGAAGATGTGAGGAATGTAATGTCCAAGAACAAACAGGTACTCAAATTTGTGTATAATCTTGATGATGATTCGGTAAAAGCTTTGAAATCAAGAATAGTTGAATTGAAGTATCAAAATTAAATTTTGATAAATATTGTTTGGGGGGGAAAACTGGACATATGAAAGAAATTAGCACTGAACAAATAATAAAAGAAGTAAAAAGGCTTTGTATTGAGGCAAATTATTATCTTTCAGAAGATGTTGTTGATAAGATAGAAAGTGCTAGAAATTGTGAACAATGGCCTAATGCAAAAAATATACTTGACAAAATTTTAGATAATATTCATATAGCTGCAGACAATGATATGCCAATATGTCAGGATACTGGCATGGCCTGTGTGTTTGTAACAATTGGACAAGAAGTCCACATTGTTGGCGGCGGATTGGAAGATGCTATTAATGAAGGTGTGAGGCAGGGGTATATTGAAGGATACCTTAGAAAGTCCATAGTATCTGATCCATTGAAAAGAATTAATACAAGTGATAATACTCCGGCTATAATAACCTACAAAATGGTTAAAGGGGACAAACTAAGCATAGTAGTTGCACCGAAGGGAATTGGATCCGAAAACATGAGTCAGATAAAGATGCTTAAGCCTTCCGACGGTGTTGAAGGGGTTAAAAAATTTGTGCTTGATGTAGTAAAAAGCGCCGGTCCGAACCCGTGTCCTCCAATTGTTGTTGGAGTAGGAATAGGCGGCAGTTTTGATAAGGCGGCAGCTTTAGCAAAACAGGCACTTATAAGGCCACTTGACAGAAAAAATGAAGATGAATTTTATGCAAAAATGGAAGATGAGCTTCTATTTAAAGTAAATCAGCTTGGAATAGGACCTCAGGGTCTGGGAGGAAAGACTACGGCACTTTCTGTGAATATAGAAACATATCCTACTCATATAGCCGGACTTCCAGTAGCTGTAAATTTAAACTGTCATGTTACAAGACACAAAGAAGTTGAATTTTAGTAATATATATGAAAGGAGATGAAAACTGCTTATATTGCAGTGTAAATATGGATAAGATAATAGAGACACCTCTTACAATAGATAAAGTGAAAATGCTCCAGGCAGGTGACAGTGTATTTATTTCCGGAACAGTGTATACTGCAAGAGATGCTGCGCACAAAAAACTCATAGATCTTTTGGATAAAGGTGAAAAACTTCCCTTTGATATAAAAGATCAGATAATATACTATGTAGGTCCAACCCCTGCAAAGCCAGGAAAACCAATAGGTTCTGCCGGACCAACTACAAGTTACAGGATGGATTCTTTTACTCCAAAACTGCTTGATCAGGGACTTAAAGGAATGATCGGTAAAGGGCTCAGATCAAAAGAAGTTGTAGAATCAATTAAAAAAAATTGTGGGGTATATTTTGCAGCTATAGGGGGAGCGGCTGCACTTATGGCTGAATCCATAAAGGAATCAGAAGTTATCGCATATGAAGAACTTGGCTCGGAAGCTATAAGGAAACTTACAGTGGAGAAGCTTCCTGCAATTGTAATAATCGACTATGAAGGAAACAATTTATATGAATTGGGACAGGAAGAATATTTAAAGAGTTTAAATAAACATAGGAGATGAAGTATGAGATCAAGAAGGTCTTTTATTAAAATTTCACTGAGATCCAAAATAATAATTTTTTGCGTTTTGAGTGTTATTGTTGTGATTATAGCTGTAAATGTTGCAGTTACGAATAGAAGAAGCAATCAGGCTAAAACAAACAATGTTGCTGTTTCAGAAAATAATAAGCTTGTTAAGCGGTCAAAAAATCAACAAAAATCAACAAAGGACAATAAATTGGAAATTGAATATAAAAAAGCAGAGGGGCTCTTTAGACAAAAGCAATATTCAAATTCTATAAAACAAGCTGATGAAATAATAAGAAATAATCCTAAGTTTTATAAGGCTTACAATATAAAGGGAATAGCCTTGTGCTACAGTGGAGATTATGAAAACGGCATGAAAAATATAGATTATGCACTTGAAATCAGTCCTGAATATGGATATGCAAGATTCAATAAAGCATTGGCATATGAGCTTTATGGAAAATATGATGAAGCACTTGCATGGTATGACAAAGATCTTGAAATTGAAAAATATGTATGGAGCTATTATGGAAAGGCAAGTATATATGGAAGGCGTGGCGATGTTGAAAATACGGTCAAATATTTAAAAGAAGCACTTCACATGTCTCCAGAGATAAAGAGTATTGCGAAAGAAGAAAAGGATTTTGATCCTGTAAAAAATTCCAGTGAATTTAAAAAACTGATAGAATAAAAGAGAGGGGAACAAACATGATTTTTATATGAATCATAGTTGTTCCTATTTTGACTAGAAGATTAATTTTGTGTGATTCCATATTTTTTGCATTTTAATGAAACAGTGCGGTGGGTAAGGCCCAGCACTTTACCGGCTTTGTTGAAGCTTCTGTATTTGTGTACCGCTTTTTCTATGATTTCTTTTTCGTATTCTTCAATGGTGGCAACTTCACCATTCTTCAAATTTATAAGGTTTTCGTTATCGGAGTTTTCACCGTGTATATAAAATGGAAGATCGTTTAAATGGATAATATTCCCATCACACATATTTATTGCTCTCTCTATTATGTTTTCAAGCTCTCTTATATTACCTGGCCAGCGGTATTCTCTCAAACAATTTAACGATTTTTTGTCTATTTGAGTAATGTTCTTTTTGAGCTTTTTATTTATTTTCTTTATAAAATGTTCAACTAGGAGATTTATGTCTTCTTTTCTGTCCCGAAGAGGTGGGAGGATAATACTTATTACATTCAGTCTGTAATATAGGTCTTCTCTGAATTTATTTGTTTTAAGCATTTTCTCAAGATTTTTATTGGTAGCGGCAATTATTCTTACATCAACTTTATGTGTTATAACTCCACCTACACTTTCAAATTCTTTTTCCTGTAGAACTCTTAGAATTTTTACCTGCATTGAGAGTGGCATGTCACCTATTTCATCTAGGAATATTGTACCTTTGTCTGCCAGCTCAAATTTGCCAGGTTTGCTTTTTACAGCGCCTGTAAAGGCACCTTTTTCATATCCAAACAGCTCGGATTCAAATAAATTCTCTGGTATTGCAGCACAATTTATTCGTATGAAAGCTTCATTTTTTCTATCGCTGTTATTATGAATTGCTTTTGCTATAAGTTCTTTTCCAGTACCACTTTCACCGCGTATGAGGACTGTTGAAGTGGATTTTGATGCCTTCGAGGCAATAACAAGACATTCCTGCAGGGAACCACTGTTTCCTATTATTAAATTGAATGAGGCTTCCATCCTATTATGTCTGTTCAATTCTTCTTTATAGTAATTGAGTTTTTCCTCTGAGTTTTTTAATCTTTGTGCGAGATATTTAAGTTCATCTGCCGTTCGTGATATAGACATTACACCTTTGAATTTTTTGTCTGCAAATATAGGAGTAACAGTTGATATTATAGTTTTATTGTCTTTATGGTAAACTTGATTTTCAATTGGTTTTTTTGAGTTGAATACTTTTATTCGCATACCGTTTGGAGACACATCTATAAGATCTTTTCCAACTATGTCGGAACTTTTTATGTTGTAGTGGTTTTCATATGCTGGATTTATGTAGCTTATTATTCGTTGTTCATCTACGAAGCAGATTAATTCATGAGATGCTTCAAGTATCTTTTTAAACCTTTCGTTTAATTCTTTTATTCCAACGAGATCGGATATATCTTGAAAAACTCCAAGAGCACCTATTATTTTATTATTTGAAAATATTGGAGATCTGTTTGAAATTACTATATTATTGTTTATGTATTGAGTTTCTCCAACTTTTTTTTCACCACATTTTACTATGTCCGGCAAAACAGATGTTGGAATTACGTCTTTTACAAATCTTCCAGTAACTTCATTTATATTCTTTTTAGCTATTTTTAGTCCGTAATCATTCATTGTTGTGATTCGACTGTTTTCATCTATAACTACAATGCCCACAGGTATGTTTTTAACTATTTGTTCATAGGCTATAGTGTTTTGTTCTATTATGTCATCTATTTTTGATATTGCAGGATTATTTGTAGAAAGTTCTGTTGTTATAAAATTACAGAGTTCTTCTACAGCTAATTTACCATCTTTTGAATTTTCATTGCAGGATACTTCAATTGTTTCATCTTGTTTTATTTTAAGCGACACAAGAGCAAGCATGCTTATGGCAAGTGGAGCTTTTGCAGATAGAGCTTTTATGTAGAGATTTATGCCGTATTTATTTTTTATTTGAACAGCTTTGTGAACAATTATTGCTGCTATTCTAGTATGAATTCCATTTGGAATTGGGACAATTATACTTTTTTTGTGCATAAATAGTACCTCCTTGATAAAAAGTATCAACATGTTAAATTGTCTTGATAAAAAGTATCAACTATTATATTATACTAAAAGTCCTGTGAAGTCTATAATATAGCCTCAATTTGGGGACAATTTACATATATAGATATTTACATATGATATTTTTTATCATGAGTAAAATTAAAAATGACGTTGAAAGCTGTAATTTCAATGTTGGCATGAAATTTGCTGTATAAATTATAAATGATTTTAATAAATATAATAAAATCAATAATTAGGGAGGAACATAAATGAAAAAAGGTATTGCGGCTTCAAAGGGATATTCTATAGGAAAAGTTTTTTTAAAAGAGGATAAGGAAATAAAAATAGAAAATAAAAAAGTAAGTAATATTGAAGCTGAATTGTCAAGATTCAAGACAGCTCTTGAAGTATCAAAAAATCAAATTCAGGCAATAAAAGATAAAGCGGAAAAAGAGATCGGCGAAGAAAAAGCTGCAGTGTTTGACAGTCACATAATGCTACTTGATGATCCGGAATTTGCAGGTTCAATAGAATCAGAAATCGAAAGCAACGGCATAAATGCAGAAAAAGCACTTTCAGATGTAGTTAAAACATATATGGCAACATTTGCTGCAATAGAAGATGAATATCTTAGAGAGAGAAGTGCAGATGTAGAGGATGTTGGAAGGAGAATACTCAACAATTTAACAGGAAATACATCTGATATTTCCGATGTTGACGAAAATACAGTAATAGTTGCACATGATCTCACTCCTTCTGATACTGCGCAGCTTGATAGAAACAAAGTTATAGCATTTTTGACTGATATAGGTGGAAGAACTTCACACAGCGCAATTATGTCAAGAACTCTTGAAATACCTGCAGTTGTAGGTATGAAAGATATAACATCATGTGCAAAAACAGGGGATGTTGTAATTGTTGACGGTATTGAAGGCACAGCTATAATAAATCCTGATGAGAAGACCATAAAAGAGTATGAAGCAAGGAAAGAAGCTTACGAAAAGGAAAAAGAGGAACTTAAAAAACTTGCAAGTGTTGAAACAACTACAAAATCAGGAAAACGTGTTTTGGTTGCAGGAAATATAGGAAAGCAGTCTGATGTAGAACAGGTTATTAAAAATGGAGCAGATGCCATAGGACTTTTTAGAACAGAATTTTTATATATGGATAGAGATGAAATGCCTGGAGAAGAGGAGCAATTTGAAGTATACAAGTACGTTCTCGAGAATATGGGGAAAAGACCGGTTGTCATAAGAACTCTTGATATAGGTGGAGATAAGAAACTTTCATATCTGCCGCTTCCAGAAGAGATGAATCCATTCCTTGGGTACAGGGCTATAAGACTTTGCCTTGACAGACATGATATATTCAAGGTTCAGTTGAGAGCACTTTTAAGAGCATCTGTATATGGAAATCTTAAAATAATGTTTCCTATGATATCTTCACTTGAGGAAATACTTCAAGCAAAAGATGTAATTAAAGAATGCAGAGAAGAACTTAAAAAAGAAGGAAAGCAATACAAGGATGATATAGAAATTGGAATAATGGTTGAGATACCGGCAGCTGCAGTAAATTCTGAAGAGCTTGCAAACTATGTTGACTTTTTCAGCATAGGTACAAATGATTTGATTCAGTATACTTTGGCTGCAGACAGGATGAATGAAAAAGTATCATATTTGTATAATCCGATGCATCCTGCAGTTTTGAAGCTTATAAAGATGACTATAGAATCTGCACATAAAGCAGGAAAATGGTGTGGAATGTGTGGCGAAATGGCAGGAGACGAGAAGGCAATTCCTACTCTTGTTGAATATGGTCTTGATGAGTTCTCGATGAGCGCATCTTCAATACTGAAAGCAAAACAGATAATAATGGATAATTAAAATAAGCGACGAAAATCCCCAAATTGTTGAAATTTGGGGATTTTTATGTATAGCGTTGAAAAAATACAGATTTATTGGTAATCTATAAATACAATTAAATTACTTTAATAGGAGGAAGCTGTATGAGAAACAACAAGCTGATAAAGGGTGTTTCTATGATTGCCATTGCTTTGGCACTTACGTTTGGATTTTCTTCGTGTGGAAACAAGACTGACTCGGAGGGTACAAATTCAGGGAGCACTAAAAATAACCAGGCATCTGAGAAAAAAGTTCAGACTAAGAGTTCTGAAAACGAGAGTTCTAAAGATCAGGCTCTAGATAGTCAGAAAGCCAAAACTTCAGGTGGAATCAAGTTTGTAAAAGAGGAACTTTCAGATACATCCAGTGTTGATTTCAATACTCCATGGCAAAAATCACAAAATGGCAGTTATAGCGCTTGCATAGCGGGAAGAGGGGAAGAAGCTCAGGAGGAAGGTCAGGGCAGGATAATATTGAAACAGGGAAATGGTAAAACATATTCCTTTACAGTCAGTGGAAGTAGTAAGAAATCTCCAAAATCAATTCAATGGATAGACAATGACAATATTCTTGTCGTTATTGGGAATCAATCAGGAACAGTATCAAAGGGCGGAAATTTGTATATGCTTAATGTAAAAGATGATAATGTATATCTTGTGCTTGATACTAAAGATCAGAAAAAGGAAGTTATGAAGACCAGCAAAAGTGGTGATAGACTGGAACTAAAAGTAAATGTGTATGATGATGATGTGTATAACAAATCCCACATAGAATACTGGCATATAGATTCTTTCGATTCCACTTTAAATAGTAATATGAAGGTCAAAGATTCCAGCGGAAAAATAATAATGGAAATATAATGTTTTAATTGTTGAGGGGATACATATGGACAAATCTCAGAAATTATATATTAAAGCGCTTAACAAGTATAATGACGGTTATATAGATAAAGCCATTAATTTGTGTGAGAAAAGCATATCGCTTAATATAAGAAATGCTGCTTCTATAAATCTTAAAGGACTTCTAAAGTATTTAAAAGGCGATATAAATACTGCAAGAAAGCTCTGGAAGATGAATTGTAAGGTTAATAATGACGGGGTATCAAAAAAATATATTGAGAATTCAGGCAGCGATGCGGAAAGTCTTGATTTTTACAAAAGAGCTGTAGTTCTTATGAAAGCATTGAAAATAAATGAAGCTTTAATGCTTCTTGAAAAATGCAGTAATAGTGATTTTAATTTGATAAATGTAGGCAATCGTATTGCAGAATGTTATATCAAAAAAGGTGAATATGAGAAGGCTGGTGCGTCAATCGAAAAAGTTTTAAAAGTTGATACACGAAATTCGAAGGCTATTTCCATGAAAAAAAATCTTCAGAGCATGAATATATTAAAAAAGCCTGGAAAAGGGAAAAAAATAATTTTATTATGTGCATGTGTGGGGATAGTTGCAATATTGTCAGGGATTTTCCTTGTATTCTATAAAAATACAGATTCTAGAAAAACCGGTCATGTAGTTTCAGATAAAACTGCCAGTGTCAGTGCGGCAAAGAGCAAGGACAAAAAGAAAGATAAAATTATAAATAAAAGCGATAACTATTTTTCGAGTTCTTTAATGAAAGCATATATTGAAAATAAAAATTATGACAAGTTGTTTTCAGAAATGGAAAAGGTCAAATCTCCAGACAAACTTGCTATAAATGACAAAGTTATATGGACAAAGGCAAAAGATTTTATGTCTTCGGAAGGAGCGGTTTATTTTTATCAGCGAGGATGCAACTATATGTCTAGTAAAGAGTATAATAGTGCGAAAGATTCTTTTCAAAAAGGTTTTAAATACGGTGAATTATCTTCTGTATATCCGGATATAACATATATGCTCGGGTATGATCTGGATTTGAGTGATGATAAAGAAAATGGCATAAAGTATTATGAAAAGTATGATCAAAGTTATTCAAGCGGGGACTATGAAGAAACGGTATTGTATAGGCTTGCTCTTATTTATAAGGATATTAATGCATCAAAGGCCAAAAGCTATGCAGTTAAACTTGCTGATAGATATCCGCAATCAATTTACAACAATTCAACTATAAAGTATTTAATTCAAAATTAAAATGTGCGGTTAAAAAATGTTGACTAAGTTGATAATAGAGTATAAAATATAAATAAATAGCATACCCCTATCGGGTATAAGGAGGCTGAAAAATGATAGAAGAAATAAAAGATGAAAATTTTTCAAAGTCGGTAAGTGAACCATCTGAACCTGTAGTTGTGGATTTTTGGGCTTCATGGTGTGGTCCCTGCAAGATGCTTTCTCCTATAATGGATGAGGTGTCTGAGGAAATTGGATCGAAAGCAAAATTTTTCAAGGTAAATGTGGATGAAAATCCTAACACGGCATCCCAGTTTAAAATTGCAAGCATACCTACCGTAATGGTATTTAAAGGTGGCAGCGTAGTTGACCAGTTTGTTGGTTTTAAGCCAAAGGAAGCTGTAAAACAAGTAGTTGAAAAGCATATATAAATAAATTGAATTCAGGTAAGATGACAAGTTGACAGAAAGTTGATTTGTCATCTTATGTATTAGATGAGGTGATTCGTGTGGAAGAAAGGTATGATATAGCCATAGTTGGAAGCGGTCCGGCAGGTTTGTCTGCGGCAATCAATGCCAAAATAAGGAATAAAAAAATAATAATATTTGGAATAGAAGACTTGAGCAATAAGATGATGAAGGCTCCAAAAATAAATAATTATCTTGGAATTTATGATATTACAGGAACTGAATTTACGGAAAAGTTTAAAAAGCATATAGATCATATGAACATATCTGTAACCTGTGAGAGAATAAATACAATATATGCCATGGGTGAATATTTTGCATTGGATTCAAATGGAAAGATGTATGAGGCAGATTCTTTGATACTTTCCACAGGAATTGAATATACAAAGCCACTTAAAGGGGAGGAAAAATTCCTTGGAAAGGGTGTTGGTTATTGTGCAACTTGTGATGCACCTCTTTACAAGGGAAAAACAGTAAGCATTATAGGATATAACAAGGAAGCGGAGTCCGATGCGAACTATGTAAGTGAACTTGCAGGGAAAACCTATTACATACCTGTGTATAAAGGCGATATTGATTTAAAAGACAATATAGAAGTAGTTAGAGGAAGAGTTTTGGAAATACAGGGGAAAGATAAAGTTGAAAAGATTGTGCTAGATAATGGTGAAATAAATTCAGACGGAGTGTTTGTCCTAAAAGATAGTGTATCACCGGATCAACTTGTACCAGGACTTGAAGTTGAAGACAATCACATAAAAGTCAACTTGAATATGGAAACTAATATAAAAGGGTGTTTTGCTGCAGGTGATTGTACAGGGAAACCTTATCAGTATATGAAGGCGGCAGGTCAGGGACAGGTAGCTGCTTTAAATGCTGTTGCCTATTTGGATTCAATTAAAAACAATTAGAATTTTGAATTAAAAATACGCTGCAATGATGTGAATTATCATTACAGCGTATTTTTTACATGCTTCAGTCAGCTGCAAAAAAGACATGATTTCCAATAGATTTTACATTTCTCTTATTAATATCTCTCATCCATGAAGAAGTAGCTATTCGTGGATTGTAGAAAAATGTAGCCTTGTTTGTAGGGTCTATTCCCTTGAGTGCTTGAGACACAGCGTTATAGTTGTTCTTGTTTGGCACTGCATTTATGGTACCATGTCTTACACATGAAAATGCACCACTTTGCTTTACAACACCTTCCACTGTCTTTGGAAATTTTGGATACGTAAGTCTGTTCAATATAACAGATGCTACAGCTACTTGCCCTTCAAAAGGTTCACAGTTGCTTTCAGCGAAAACAACCTTTGCCATTAAGTCGACGTCTTTTTGGGTTATATATAATTTTTGATTTGAATAGTTAAATACTTGAACCACTTCTTCTTCTCCATTGAACAAATTTGTATTTTTGCTGCTTTTTGAATCTGCTGCCGCTTTTTGAAACGGAGTGAAGGTAAGAAGCAATAGTAAACTTACAAAACAAAAAATCTTTTTCAAGATATATCCTCTCCTTGTTACCTACGGGGTTAGCTGACGGGTTCGGTAAAGGCAAAACCTACGTTATATTACGATTCACCCCAATTGTTGGTTCCCCCGTGTTTTTTTATTAAACTTTGGCTAATGATATTGTGTCCGTTTTATAAAAAAAAATGCAAATTATGATGATTTTATTAAAATTTTATAAAATAGCAGGCGGCTCTGATATAAATAATAGCAAATAGTGTATAATGATAAATAGATATTTTTAAGGATGGTGGAAGGCTTGGAGCTATTGCAGGTGCTTGTTAATTCAATAAAATATATAAATTTTTCATCCGTAATGGATATACTTGTGGTGTCTTATATTTTATACAAAGGTTATATGTTGATGAAAGAAACAAGGGCCGAGCAGCTTTTAAAGGGTATAGTGCTTTTAATACTTTTGATACCCGTAAGCAGCTTTTTTAATTTGACAATGCTTAACTGGATACTTTCAAAAACTTTGACCATAGGAGTTTTGTCAATTGTGATTATATTTCAGCCGGAAATCAGAAGTGCACTTGAACATCTTGGAAGAAGTGCATTTACAGACGTACGGATTCTGGATGATGAGGAGACAATGAAGAAAGTCATATCTGAAATTATGAATTCTGTTGAAGGCATGTCAAAGAGCAAGACCGGTGCCTTGATTGTAATAGAACAAATTACGGGACTTCAAGATATAATAAAAACAGGTACTAGACTTGATGCGGTAGTATCATCGGCGCTTCTTGAAAATATATTTGTAGTAAATACGCCTTTGCATGACGGAGCTGTTGTAATAAGAAATGACAGAATAGTTTCTGCGGGATGTTTTCTTCCGCTTACACACAACAGTGATTTGAATAGAAAACTCGGAACAAGACATAGGGCGGCCATAGGAATATCTGAGAATTCAGATGCACTTGTTATTATTGTGTCTGAGGAGACAGGCACTATATCCCTTGCAGTTCATGGAAGGATAACTAGAGATTATACAAAGGAGAGATTAAGTGGTCTCCTTATTCGTATAATGAAAAACAGATCCAGAAAAAAAGTGAATTTTAAGGAGAGGGTGAATGAATGGAAAGAAAAATTTCACAAAACCAGATCTTCATAAAAATTTGCTGTGTTGTAGTTTCCTTCATAATATGGCTTTATGTTTTCAACGTTCAAAACCCAGTAAGGCAAAGAAAAATTGATGTTCCTGTAAAGATAGTAAATAAAGGGGAGCTTTCAAAGTCGAACCTTGTTCAGGTGGATGGGGGAGATTTGCAGGTGTCACTTGAGATAAAAGGAAATGCCTCCGACGTATTTTCAGTGAAGCCACAAGATTTCAAACTCGAATGTGATATAGGATCTTATGTGGTTAAAAAAGGTGAGAACAATGTTCCTGTAAAAATAAAAAAACAGCCGGGCAATGTAAGTGTAGTAAACAATCAGAATTTATGGATAAGTATTAATCTTGATTCTATTGCGAGAAAGACTCTTCCAATACAGCTTGTGGTAGAAGGGCAGACAAGTGAGGGCCTTAGTGCTGTAAATCCGAGCATTAGTGTAAAAAGTGCTCAGATATCAGGAGCTGCTGAAGATATTGACAATGTACAGAGAGTGGTTGCACATTATAATGTTAAAAACATTAAGGACAGTGCCGAGGTTTATATAAAACTGAAAGCTGAAGATTCATCCGGGAATAATTTGAACAATATAGATATAAATCCTGAACAGGTGAAAGCTATTATACCGCTTGGAAAGGTAAAAAGTGTTCCAATCGGTGTAAAGATAGGAAAGGAACCGGAAGGGGATTTTGTTATAGAGTCTATAACATCTTATCCTGACAGAGTTTATATATCTGGGGATGAAAAGATAATTTCAAAAGTCAGCAGTATTAATACCCAGCCAGTTGATTTGAGCAGTATTTCAAGCAGCGGGAGTATAAAAGCATTACTCAATATACCGCCTGGAGTGAGTATTGCAGATGGAAGCAGTTATGTAACTGTAAAAGTAAATTTAAAAGATGGCGGAAAAAGTGACAATGTATTGGAAAAGAACTTTAATGTGGCTATAAAGCCACTGAACCTTAATAAAGAGTATAGTGCCCAGATGGAAAATCAAAATGTATATATAATTGTTTCAGGAAATGCAGATGCAGTAAAAAAATTGCAAACTGACAATATAGAATGTTATGTTGATCTTTCTTCTGCAAATGAAGGTATGGGTGATTTTACTGTAAATGTAAAGCTTCCAGAGGGGGTTTCTCTTATATCCAAAAACCCTGGGAGTGTTAAAATAGATATTAAAAAGATATCGGAGGATAAGGATGCCAATTAGAATAAGCAACTTGACAATAAATTTGAATGAAGATGAAAAAATTCTCATTAAGAAGGCAGCAGCAAAACTAAATGTAAGCCAGGAAAGCATTGAAAAATTTAGTGTAGTAAGGGAATCCATAGATGCAAGGAGAAAAAACAAGGTAAGATTGAATTATATAGTTGAAGTCTCCATTAGTGGAGAAGAAAAGATTGCAGGCAAAGTCAATGATAGAAATGTAACTTTGGTAGAAAGTAAAAGCTATAAATTAGAAACCGGCAGTGAAAAATTGAAAAGCAGACCTGTAATTGTTGGGATGGGACCGGCAGGAATGTTTGCGGGTTTTATCCTTGCGAAATACGGGTATAAACCTGTAATAATTGAACGTGGAGAAAAAGTAGAAGACAGGCAGAAAACTGTTGAGCATTTTTGGAACACCGGTGAACTTTCGAAAGAATCGAATATACAGTTTGGCGAAGGTGGTGCAGGTACCTTTTCTGATGGAAAACTTACAACGAGAACAAAAGACAAAAGATGCAGAACAGTTCTTGGAACTTTTGTAAAATATGGGGCTCCAGAAGAGATAATCTACAGTGGGAAACCTCACATAGGAACAGATATACTTAAAACAGTAGTAAAAAATATAAGAAAAGAAATAGAAAAAAATGGCGGTACTATATTATTTGGAACAAAGTTAGAAGGTATAAAAATAAAAAACAAAAAACTCTGTGCGGTAACTGCAGGAAAGGATGAGATTGCATGTGATAATTTGGTGCTTGCAGTAGGACATAGTTCCAGAGATACATATGAAATGCTTTTAAAAGAAGGTGTAGCTATGGAGCAGAAGCCTTTTGCAATTGGGGTAAGGGTGGAACATCTTCAAAGCATGATAGATGTAAATCAGTACGGAAGATATGCTGGACATCCAAAATTAAAGGCGTCGGACTACAGGCTTACGGCCAAAAGCCAAGATGGCAGGGGAGTTTATAGTTTCTGCATGTGTCCGGGGGGACAGGTAACAGCGGCATCGTCAGAGCTTGGAGGTGTTGTTACTAATGGAATGAGTAACTATAAAAGAGATGGTAAAAATGCAAATTCAGCCATTGTTGTAACAGTTGGAAGAGATGATTTCGGAAATGACAGTCCACTTTCCGGAATGGAGTTTCAAAGATATTATGAAAAGCTTGCATATGAGATCGGAGGCAGGGATTACAAAGCACCTGTTCAGCTTATAAAAGACTTTTTAGACGACAGGGTTTCAACTAAAATTGGAAGTGTAGCCCCAACGTATGCCCCTGGATATGAATTGCGTGATTTAAAAGAATGCCTTCCATACAAAGTTTCCTCAGCTTTAAAAGATGGCTTTTTAAATTTTGAAAAGAAGATAAAGGGATTTTCTCTTGGAGACGGTATAATGACGGGTATAGAAACAAGGACTTCCGCTCCTGTAAGGATACTCAGAAATGAAAATCTTGAAAGTATATGTGCGGAAGGACTTTACCCGTGCGGTGAAGGAGCAGGGTTTGCAGGCGGAATAATGTCATCTGCAGTTGACGGTATCAAGGCTGCCGAAAAAATAGCAGCCAGGTATAGGCCTTTTGATTAAAAACTCAAATAAGATTGTACAAATGTTTTTAGTATAATATAATATAACAGGAATGTTTTTAAGTAGTGATATTAACAATTGATAAGAGAGGTATTGTAATGCATAGAATGTTTGGAACCGATGGAGTAAGGGGAATTGCAAATAAGGAATTGACCTGTGAGTTGGCATATAAGCTTGGAAAAGCAGGAGCCTGCGTACTTACAGAAGGTGCAAGAAGTCCAAAGATACTTGTTGGAATGGATACTAGAATATCTGGAGACATGCTTCAGGGAGCTTTGGTTTCGGGAATACTTTCAGTTGGAGCAAAAGCAGTATGTGTAGATGTAATACCAACGCCTGCAATAGCTTATCTGACCAAGAAATATGGTGCGGATGCGGGAGTTGTAATATCGGCGTCACATAACCCTGTAGAGTACAATGGAATTAAGTTTTTTAATGGACAAGGATACAAGCTTTCAGATGAGCTGGAAGATAAAATACAGGAACTTATTGAAAATGATTTTTGTGGAGTAGAAATACCAGTAGGTGAAAATATCGGTGTTAAAACTGACAAATCGCATAAAGCCATAACTGATTATATAGAATTTGCAAAATCAACCATAGATATAAATCTGAAAGGGCTTAAAGTCGCTTTGGATTGTGCAAATGGGGCTTCCTCAAAAACGTCGGTCAAGGCGTTTAAAGAACTTGGAGCCGATGTTTATGTCATAAATAATGATCCTGATGGAATAAATATAAACAAAAATTGTGGTTCGACACATCCAGAAGAACTCATGGATTATGTAGTAAAGAAGAAGTGTGATTTTGGTCTTGCATTTGACGGAGATGCTGACAGATGTCTTGCAATAGATGAAAATGGAAATCTCATAAATGGAGATTTTATAATAGGAATAATAGGTAAATATTTAAAATCAAAGAACAAGCTAAACGAGGATGCTGTAGTTGTAACTGTAATGAGCAATCTCGGACTTGATATTGCTCTTAACGAAACAGGTATAAAAACTGTAAAGACAAAGGTTGGGGACAGATATGTTCTTGAGCAGATGAGAGAGTGCGGATATGTCCTTGGAGGAGAACAGTCGGGGCATATTATAATGCTGGATTACAATACTACAGGTGACGGACTTGTAACTGGACTTAATATTGCATCCATAGTAAAACAAAGTGGAAAAAAATTATCCGAACTTGCAGGATTTATGAAGGAGCTTCCACAGGTTCTTGTAAATGCAAAAGTCGCAAATGCAAAAAAGAATATATACCTTGAAGATGATGAGATAAAAGGCGAGATAGAGAAAATGGAGAAAAAACTCGACGGCTGTGGCAGAGTGCTTATAAGACCTTCGGGTACAGAGCCTCTTGTAAGGGTAATGCTTGAAGGAAAGGTTCAGTCTGAAATAGAAAGTATGGCTGAAAGTCTTGCAAGTCTTATAGAGAGAAAGGCAAATGCTTAAAGAAACGTGTTAATATAAAATTAATAAATTATTCCAAAGCATTGAAGTTGTGCCACAATCCAGTATATCTAAATGATATGCTGGATTTTTTATATTGATGAATAGTTGACAACAAATCCGTTTAAATCATATAATGTATTGACGGAGGTTTTAAAACCGTTATTATAGTGATAGTGGAAAGTTGGTGATAGTTTAAATTGAATTGAATTGAAAAGCGCCAGGACTTGAATATTTTAGTTTTTTAACTTTTTCAAGTTGACGAGGATGGGGAGAATCGAATCTTCGGCGGGTGCCCCACGGTATATCGCACTACCGTTAACGGCTGATAAACTCGGAAAGTGATTTTCGAAACAACATCAGTCTGGTGTTGAAACCTCAATATTCATTGAGTGGAGATAATTTCATTATCTTTTTTGTATCAATATATTTTTTGTTTAAAAAATTCATTTTTGATGAGTCTATTTCCTTTACAGTTTTTTAATGAAGGAGTATAGGTTTTATTACTTGTGCAAATTTTTATTTGAAGTGAAAATGAATTGTATTTACAGGACAAATCTAAAATATTAAATTTGAGAGGAAGATTATATATGTGCGGAATAGTTGGATTTATTGGTAATGAAGATGCAGCACCAATACTTGTGGAAGGACTTAGTAAACTTGAATACAGAGGATATGATTCTGCAGGCGTTGCAGTGCTTTATAATGATAATATAAATGTGGAAAAATGCAAGGGAAGGCTTTTAAATCTTGAGAACAAGCTTAAGCAAAAGCCATTGAAAGGTTGTATTGGAATAGGTCATACAAGATGGGCAACACATGGAGAGCCTTCGGATGTAAATGCACATCCACATAGTAATGCAGATGGGACTATAAGTGTAGTTCACAACGGAATAATAGAAAATTATGTTGAACTCAGAAATATGTTGAAATCGAAAGGATACAAGTTCATTTCAGATACTGATACTGAGGTTGTACCTCATCTTATAGATTATTTTTATGATGGAGATCTTACTGATGCAGTTATCAAGACTGCTTCAAAGTTAAAGGGAAGTTATGCAATAGGTGCAATTTCATCAAAAGAACCTGATAAAATTGTTGCAGTAAGAAAGGACAGCCCTTTGATAGTTGGGGTTGGGGATAAAGAGAATTTTATAGCATCTGATATACCTGCTATTTTGAACCACACAAGAGACATCTATCTTTTAAATGACAACGAATTTGTAGTTCTCGACAAAAATGGTGTAAAAATTTTAGATGACAAAAAAAATGAAATAAAAAGAGATATATTTCATGTGACATGGAATGCTGATGCTGCAGAAAAAGGCGGATACGATCATTTCATGATAAAAGAGATAAGCGAGCAGCCAAAGGCTATAAAAGATACTATGACTTCGAGAATAATGCCTGGAAAACCAGTTACTCTTGATGATATAAGTCTGACTAAAGAACAGATTGAAGATATAAATAAAATTTATATTGTAGCTTGCGGAACTGCATATCATGCAGGACTTGTAGGAAAGTATCTTATAGAAAGATTTGCAAGAATGCCTGTAGAGGTTGACGTTGCTTCGGAGTTTAGATACAGAGACCCTATGATAGATGACAAGACTTTGATGATACTTGTAAGCCAGTCAGGTGAAACTGCAGACACACTTGCAGCACTTAGAGAAGGAAAATCAAAGGGAGCAAGAACAATAGCCATTACAAATGTTGTTGGAAGCACAATATCAAGGGAAGCACATGATGTGCTTTACACATGGGCAGGCCCTGAAATTGCAGTTGCCTCAACTAAAGCTTATGTTACACAGCTTATTATAATGTATACAATATCCCTTTTCTTTGCACAAGCCAAGGGAATTTTAAAGGAAGATCAAATAGAACAACTTAAAGCTGAAATGCTGACACTTCCTGAAAAAGCAGAAGAAATTCTCAAGAAAAGTGATGTTGTTAAAAAGTTCGTTGATGAAAACTATGAGCAGAGAGATATGTTCTATATTGGAAGAGGACTTGATTTTGCCGTAGCAAAGGAAGGCTCACTAAAGGTTAAAGAAGTATCTTATATTCACTCGGAAGCTTATGAAGGCGGAGAACTCAAACACGGACCTATAGCTCTCATAGAAAATGGAACTGTAGTTGTTGCAGGAGCAACACAGAGCAAACTTAAAGAAAAGATGATAAGTAATATAAAGGAGCTTACTACAAGAGGAGCAAAGGTTCTTGGACTTGCCATGGAAGGCAGCAAGGATGTGGAGGATGCAGTTGATTCAATTATTTATCTTCCAGAAATAAATGATGTTTTTGCTCCAGTTCTCGAGGTAATTCCACTCCAGCTTCTAGGATATTATATGGCAGTTAAAAGAGGCTGTGATGTAGATAAGCCAAAGAATTTGGCAAAGTCGGTTACTGTTGAATAGAAGTTTGTAAAGATAGAGTATATGTAATTTTGAAATAAATCATAAAAGGCTAGACATTTTAAAATTAAAATGTTTAGCCTTTTTCTGTTAAATATTTTAAATTAATGAGTATAAGCTAATGTAAACATTATAAATTGTATTTATAAGTACATAAATAAACTATATTTCAAATGTAAACCTTTTTACTGTATAATATAAATGAATTCCAGATATTTTACTCTTGCAGGGTGAGGGATCTGGAATTAAATATAAAATTAATATTTTTTATATTCATAATATTTAGTTAAGGGAGGAGTTTTATGAAGAAAGGCTATATGTTTATAATTCTAACTGCATTCTTTTATAGCACACAGGAAATATCGGGTAAATTTCTTGCAAAAAACGGACATATGGATCCGTTTCAGGTAATGTTTATTGTTTTTTTGATTGGAGCAGTACTTCTGTTCCCAGCTGCTGTTAGAGATATCAAGGTTAAAAAGATTAAAATAACAGGAAAGGATATAACTTATTTTGCAGTCTGTGGAATTCTGTCGGCTACAATATCAATGTCAATGCTGCAGTTCGCCGTTACTTATACAAAAGCATCCACTGCTGCAGTTATATTCTGCACCAATGCAGTTTTTACAGTTCCATTTGCTTATTTCATATTGAAAGAAAAAATAAACAAAGCAACTATATTGTCAATGATTATATCTCTGATAGGAGTAATTGTAATTTTTAATCCTGCGGAACTGATGTCTGGTTTCAGCAGTGGCAAAGATATTCTGGGAATACTTCTTGCACTTTTAGCAGCAGTAACCTGGTCTTTATATACAGTATTGAGTAAAAAAAGGATATCTTCTTATGGAGGATATGTATTTAATTTTTTCGCTTTCTGTTTTGGAGTTATAACATTGTTTGGAATATTGATTTTTACAGGAAGACCTGTTTTTTCCGGTATAAATTTTAGTAATTTTTTAATCCTATTATATATGGGAATATTTATAAAGGCACTTGGATATGTATTCTACCTTGGTGCAGTCAGAGAAACCTCTGCAGTTACAGCATCAACTGTATTTTTGATAAAGCCTGCACTTGCATCAATACTTTCTGTAGCAATTCTCGGGGAGAGCATTGAATCAAGCATGGTGATTGGGATCTTATTTATAATTGGAGGGTCGTATATAAATTTTTTAAGCAACAAAAAGCAAGAAATTGTATCTAATATTAATACTAATAACAGCTGATGATATTTACTCATAAATATTATTTATAACTAGATAAGTAAACATTATTTCAAATGTAAATGTTTTGATTATATAATATAGTTGATTAACAAAGAAGGGGGAAATTACAATGGTAACGGACACTCAAACACAAAAACAATCGCCTATAAGCAAAACTTATGTAAAACTTGTTATAGCTGTAGCGGTTGGAATTTTAATATGGGTTTTGCCTGCACCAAAAGGTGTGGGGATTCAAGGATGGCATATGCTTGCAATTTTTATAGCAACCATAGTTGGATGTATATTAAAGCCTTTTCCAATAGGTGCTGTATCTATAATGGGTCTTACTGCCTGTGTTCTCACAAATACGGTAAGCATGAAAATTGCATTGTCTGGGTTTAGCCAGAGCAGTATATGGCTTATAGTAATGGCATTCTTTATTTCGAGAGGTTTTATAAAAACAGGGCTTGGTTCAAGAATTGCATATCAGTTTGTAAAGTTGTTTGGCAAGAAAACTCTTGGGCTGAGTTATTCAATTTTGTTTTGTGATCTTGCGATAGCACCTGCCACCCCGAGCAATACTGCGAGAGCGGGAGGAATAATTTATCCGATAGTAAAATCGTTGTCCGAATCGTTTGGATCAAAGCCTGAGGATGGAACCGAAAGAAAAATTGGAAGCTTTCTCATGTTTTCTGAATTTCATGCAGATATTATAACTTCTGCAATGTTTATGACTGCAATGGCCGCAAATCCACTTGCACAGACACTTGCATCAAGTTTTGGAGTCAATATAACATGGTTTGGATGGTTTCTTGCAGCACTGGTTCCGGGAGTTATCTCACTTATAGTAATTCCACTTGTTATATATAAAATTTATCCGCCTGAAGTTAAAAGCACTCCAAATGCAGGCGAAATTGCACAAAAAGCAATTAAGGAAATGGGCTCTCTTAAAAAGAATGAAAAATATATGTTGTTTATATTTGTTATAGTATTATTATTGTGGGTTACAGGAACAATTACTCATATAGATGCAACGCTGACAGCTCTTATCGGCCTTTCACTGCTCTTGCTTTTAGGTGTGCTTGACTGGAATGACGTTAAAAGTGAAAAAGGAGCATGGGACACGCTTATGTGGTTTTCTGTACTTGTAATGATGGCAAATGAGCTGAATAAACTTGGACTTATACCTTGGTTCAGTAAAATTGTTTCATCAAGTGTAAAAGGATTCAGTTGGCAGGTGATATTACTTGTCCTTGTTATAGCCTATTTTTACAGCCATTATATATTTGCCAGTGCAACGGCCCATGTAAGTGCAATGTATTCAGCATTTTTGGGAGTTGCCATAGCAGGAGGAGTTCCACCTATGCTTGCAGCACTTGTCCTAGGTTTCTTTGGTAATTTATTCGCTTCGACTACACATTATAGTAATGGTCCTGCCCCGCTTCTGTTTGGTTCAGGATATGTAAGTCAGAACAAATGGTGGAGTATGAATTTTATACTAGGAATAATATACATTGCAATATGGCTTGGAATAGGACCTATTTGGTATAAAGTTATAGGAATATATTAATTTATTTAATAATAAAAAATACTATTAAAAAGGAGTGTTTTACAAATGGCTACCCTTAAAGGACAGCAAATGTTAAGAAACCCGTTTTTGAACAAAGGAACTGCATTTTCAATGGAGGAAAGAAAAAAATATAATCTCATGGGACTTTTACCTGGAAAAGTGATGTCCCTTGAAGAGCAGGAAAAAGTGATTTATGAAAGAACCAAGACAATTGAGGATAACCTTGATAAACATCTTTATCTAATGAATATATATGATACAAATCGTGTTCTTTTCTACTATCTTGTATCAAAACATGTAACTGAGTTTCTACCTATTATATATACACCTACAATAGGAGATGCTGTAATCAACTATTCTAAAAATTATGATACTCCAAAGGACGCTGTTTTTCTATCGGTAGACAACTCTTATGATATAAAAGAAAGAATCAAATCATGTATGGATGATCTTGATGAAATAAAGCTTATAGTTGTAACTGATGGTGAAGGAGTTCTTGGAATAGGCGACTGGGGAGTCCAGGGTGTTGACATATCGATTGGAAAACTTGCGGTTTATACTGTAGCAGCAGGAGTTAATCCTAGAAATGTCCTTCCTGTTGTTATAGATGCAGGAACAGATAATGAGAAGCTTTTGAATGATCCTTCGTATACTGGAGACAGGCATAAAAGGATTAGAGGAAACGAGTATTATGAATTTATAGACAGGTTTGTAAAAGCATGCCTTGACATGTTTCCGGAAGTGCTTATCCATTGGGAAGACTTTGGCAGGGGAAATGCCAGAAAGATACTTGAAAAATACAGGCCTAATATATGTACCTTCAATGATGACATTCAAGGAACAGGGGTAATGATGGTGTCTGCAATGAATGCCATTGCAAGAGTTACAAAAATACCTGTAAAAGATCATAGAATTCTTGTATTTGGAGGCGGTACTGCAGGTGTTGGTGTATCAGATCAGATAATGCTTGAAAAAGTAAAAAGCGGTTTATCTTATGAAGAGGCTAAAAATCAATTTTATATTGTAGACAGACAGGGACTTTTAACAGATGATATGAAGGACTTGACAGAGGGACAGAAAAAGTATGCAAGGAGTAAGTCAGAGTTTAAAGAACCTCTTAAGGATCTTGCAGAGATAGTAAAGGTAGTAAAACCTACAGTTCTCATAGGAACTTCAGGACAGCACGGTGCATTTAAGAAGGAAGTAATTGAAAACATGGCACAAATTAATGACAGACCTGCAATTATGCCTATTTCAAATCCTACTAAACTTTGCGAAGCAAGGGCTGAGGATATTATAAATTGGAGTTGTGGACGTGCACTTGTTGTGACAGGAAGTCCATCAGATCCTGTTGAATATAAGGGGGTTGTATATAATATAGGCCAGGCAAACAATGCGCTTCTGTATCCGGGACTTGGACTTGGAATAGTGGTTGCGAAGTCAAAGGTTGTTACAGACGGCATGTTGTCTGCTGCAGCTAATGGAATAGCATCTCTTCAGGATCTCTCAAAACCGGGGGCCCCTATACTGCCTCCTGTTGCAAAGCTGAGGGAAGCTTCAAAACTTGTTGCAACTGCTGTAGTTGAGCAGGCGGTGAAAGAAGGAGTAAATCGTGCAGATATAACTGATGCGAAGAAAGCTGTGGAAGATGAAATATGGGAACCGTGTTATAGATAAGTTGATGCTTTGTAAATATGTACTTCATTATGCTTCGGGCATAATGAAGTATGTTAATATATGAAGAAAGAAGTGTTTTTATGAAATGTAAATTTGGATTTGCAGATAGGGAACTTGAGGTTTCCGTAAATGAGGAGAATTTTGCAGGGCTGCTTCATGCAAATGACATAAAAGCAAACTTAACTGGAAGTGATGAAGTTAAAAGAGCTATTCTAAATCCTATAAATTCCAAAAAACTTTCTGATATAGTGAAACACGGTGAAAAAGTAGTTATAATAACAAGTGATATAACAAGGCCAATGCCGAGTAGTATTGTAATACCTTTAGTAATCGAGGAATTGCTGAGGGCCGGAGTTGAGTATGAAGACATTACCATTGTATTTGCAGTGGGGAGTCATAGAAAGCATTCGGAAGAAGAAAAAAACATCTTGTTTCCGAAGATATATATTCAAAGGTAAAATGTATAGACAGTGACAGCAGTGATTGCGTCCACATGGGATATACAAGTCATAATACACCTGTTGATTTATTTCGTGTTGTTGCCGAGGCAGATAGAAGAATATGTCTTGGAAACATTGAATACCACTATTTTGCAGGATACAGCGGAGGAGCAAAAGCACTTATGCCGGGAGTATCTACTAGGGATGCCATACAGGCAAATCACAGCATGATGGTTAATGAAAATTCATATGCAGGAAACATAAAAACAAATCCTGTGAGAAAAGATATAGATGAAGTTGCAAAGTTTGCCGGAATAGATTTTATAGTTAATGTAGTATTGGATGAAAATAAACAGATAATAAGGGCTGTAGCAGGACATTATATTGATGCCCACAGAGAAGGCTGCAGATTTCTTGACAGTCTTTATAAGGTCAAAATAAGTGAAAAAGCGGATATAGTAATAACATCCCCAGGAGGATTTCCGAAGGACATTAATCTTTACCAGTCTCAAAAGGCTCTCGATAATGCGAAACATGCAGTTAAAAAAAGAGGTATAATAATACTTGTTGCATCGTGCAAGGAAGGATTTGGATCAAAGATATTTGAGCAATGGATACTGAATTCAAAAAAACCTGAAGATCTTGTTAAACGGATAAAAAGCAATTTTGTACTTGGAGGGCACAAGGCGGCTGCCATCGCAATGGTACTTGAAAATTGTGATATTTATCTTGTGTCGGAACTGGAAAATTATGTAGTCCAGAGTATGCATTTTAAGCCGTTTCATGATTTGCAAGGTGCACTGGATGCTGCGTTTTTTAAGATGGGAAAAGAAGCCAAAGTGTTAATGATACCGCATGGAGGTTCAATATTACCTGTGATAGAATAATTGAATGTTGATGTAATCTAAGTATTATAAAGGAGAAAGCCTATGAATATGAGAGACCTTGAATATTTCAATTGTTTATGTATTACCAAAAGTTTTACAAAAACTGCAGAAATTTTGTATGTTTCGCAGCCGTCAATAACAATGGCATTAAAAAGACTTGAAAATGAACTGGGAACCAAACTCATAATAAGGAATCATTCTCCAAAACAAATAGATCTCACGAATACGGGAAAAGCTTTTCAAAAAAGAGTAAATAATATTCTTTACGAGATAAAAGAAGCTAAAATGGAGATAGGAAGAATAAAGGGCGGCAAGATAAAATTGGGAGTACCACCGATAATAGGGGCCTATTATTTTCCGACAATAATGAAAGAACTCGCCAAAAGAAATCTAGTAAAGTATATAAAACTTGTAGAAACTGGTTCCGTAGCTATGGAGAAACTTATAAAGTCATGTGATGTTGATATTGCACTTATAGGATCTGTAAAACCGAAATTAGACAACACCTTGAAAAATCGTATCCTCGATACTGACGAATTTATGGTATGTATAAGTCGTGACAGTATACTCTCAAAAAGAGATAAAATAGATTTCATGGAACTTGCCAATCAAAAGTTTATAACACTCGGAGACGGTTATGTTCACAATCATGTCTTGAAAATACTCTGCAAAAGAAATAACATTTCAACTGATGATTTTTATTATACGGATGAAATACAAACGGCAAAATCACTTACAGCTTCAGGGCTCGGAGTTAGCCTTATGGTAAGCAAGTCTGTCAGGGATATGGATTCTATAAAAGCAATACATCTTAATGATTCTATAACCTTTTATATATCTATTGCATTTAAGAAAAATCATTATATAACTTCTGTAGAAAGAAATATAGTTGATACAATACTTACTTCAAGTAAAAAGTTCAACAAAGTTTAAAACCAATTTGAAATATAGTTTTATTTCTTGTATAATACAACTATTTGTTAAAGAACTTCATGGAGGAATATGCTATGTTTTCAATGAATGGATTTGACAATAATATACTTCAGTTTATACAAAATCATATGAGAAGTTCAGTTATGGATGAAGCAATGATTGTTGTAACATCTCTTGGAAATCTAGGAATAATATGGATTGTAATTTCAGCATTTATTTTGATTAGAAAGAAAAACAAAACTGCGGTCATAGGGGTTTTATGTGCGATGCTTCTTGGAACTATTCTGGGACAGGAGATATTAAAGAATATAATACAAAGGCCAAGACCTTTCTTAGAATCCAGTGTAATTAACATGATTATTGAAAAACCAGTTTCATATTCTTTTCCTTCTGGACATACGACTGCAGCATTTGCGGCTGCAGGAATTTTGTCGAAGTATTTTAAGAAGTATTCTGTACTTTTTTTTACAATTGCTATTTTGATAGGATTCTCAAGATTATATTTATACGTACACTATCCTACTGATGTTATTGCAGGAGCAATTCTTGGATTAGTATGCAGCAGAATAGTGTACAATGGATTAAATAGGAATAAGGTAATTAAGAAGAGTTAGAGTTATTTTGAAAGATGAGCTGTATTGTTTAGAGTATATAAAACGGGAGCATGATCATCGCTGAAAACTAGCTCTGTTACAGAAGTATTTGTCAAAAACATATTGTGGTACATTCCCGGATCTAAATTAAAGATAGCCAAGATAGCTGCTTTTAATATACCTCCGTGGGCTACCACAAGTATTTTTTTGTATTTGTTTTTGGATACAATATCAATAAGTGCCTTTTTGATTCTATCACAAGCATTTTTTAAATGCATTTCTCCTTCATACAAAACAGCATCACCGGGATTTTTTTTCCATACTTCAAATTGTTCTTCATAGCTGTTTTCTATTTCATCTATGGTAAGGCCTTCCCAGAGGCCAAAATTTATTTCACGCAGGTCATTAACAATTATAGGTTTGGTTTCACTTTTGGCTGCAATTATTTCTGCAGTTTTCCTTGCACGTTTAAGCGGACTTGCATATACACAATCAAAATTTCCATTTAAGTATTCCGAGAGATGTTCAGCTTGCTTTATGCCTTCATCCGATAATTCGATGTCAGAGCATCCCTGAAATTTTCCAAGTTTATTCCATGGAGTTTGTCCATGTCTTATCAATAATAATTTTGTCTCCATATGTATACCTCCTAAATATTTAGCACCTATTAAATAGTAAAATATTTTAACATTTAAGTCAAACAGCGATGCTATAGACTTATTTTTAAAATGGATAAAAGATAATGAAAAATATTTTATTGACAAAATTAATTTGCGTGTGGTATTATTTAATTAATTTAATATGAAAATTCTTATCACGAGAGGTGGAGGGACTGGCCCAATGATGCCCGGCAACCTGATTTGCTTTCCATGGTGCCAATTCCAGCAGGTATTAAGTCACCTGAAAGATGAGAAACTTGAAGATACTTTCTTGTAACTCATTTCAAGAAGGTTTTTTATTTTATAAAAAGTTATGACCAAAATGGTTAAAACGAAAAAGAATTGATTGTATATTTTACGTAAAATAATAAGGAGGAAATTTATGAATATAAAGGTAAACGGAGAAGAGAAAACTATAAAAGACGGTGTAACAATTACTGAAATCTTGAAGATAGAAAATGTGGAAATGCCGGAGATGGTTTCTGTTCAGCTTAATGATGAATTTTTAGATAGAGATAAATTTGACGCTGTTGTTTTGAAAGAAAATGATAGGATAGACTTTTTGTATTTTATGGGGGGTGGAAGTTTTGGATTTTAGCGAAGATCAGATAGAAAGGTATTCGAGACACATAATATTGTCTGAAGTTGGAGTTGAGGGACAGGAAGAACTTTTAAATTCAAAGGTTCTAGTTATAGGAACCGGAGGACTTGGAGCGCCAGCAGCCATGTATCTTGCAGCGGCAGGAATTGGTACAATAGGGCTTGTAGACGGTGATGTGGTGGATCTTTCAAATCTTCAAAGACAGATAATACATCAGACAAAAGATGTAGGAAAACCAAAAGTACAGTCAGGAATGGAAACTATAAATGAACTCAATCCGGATGTAAATGTAGTAACTTATAATGAACTTGTGGATTCGAGTAATATTTTAGATATAATAAAGGATAAGGACTATGATTTTATAATAGATGGAACAGATAATTTTCCTTCAAAGTTTCTTATAAATGATGCGTGTGTACTTGCAAAAAAGCCTTTTTCTCATGGAGGCATAATAAGATTTCAGGGACAGCTTACGACTTATATACCAGATAATGGTACGCCATGCTATAGGTGTATATTCCAGTCACCGCCACCAGCAGGAGTTGTACCGACATGCAGGGAGGCGGGCGTTCTCGGAGTGATGGGCGGAGTTGTAGGAACACTTCAGGCAACCGAGGCTCTTAAATATTTACTCGGCCTTGGTGATAATCTTGCAGGATATCTTTTGACTTATAATGCACTTACAATGAATTTTAGAAAAATAAAAGTATCAAAAAATAAAAAATGCGGAATATGCAGTGAAAATCCTAAAATAAAGAACCTTATAGATTATGAACAGGCGGCTTGTGATTTGAAAAATGGTAATTTAAAAGGGTGATTGATTATGATTTATTTTGATAAAATTGAGTATAGTAAAATTATAAGACAGGCAAAAGAAGAATTCCCAAATGAGTGTTGTGGATATATTGGAGGACACAAAGACGAGAAAGGGGACGTATATATAGACAGGGTATATTCCTTAACCAATATGGATCACAGCAGTGAACATTTTTCAATGGATCCAAAGGAACAGTTTGCTGTTGTGAAGCTTATAAGAAGTGAAGGATTTGTTATGATTGGAAACTATCATTCACATCCATATTCACCTTCAAGGCCGTCAGAGGAAGACAAAAAACTTGCATTTGATCCGGGAATATTATATGGAATACTTTCTCTTCAAAAGAAAGAGCCTGTTTTTAACTTTTTCAAGGTTGACAAGGACAAAAATGTTGAAAAACTTGAATATAAATTTACTTAAAATAAAAATATAAGTTTGTTAAGGAGTGTGATATTTATGATAGATATAAGCCAGGATAATTATGATTCCATAGAATCTATAAAAGAAAAATCCAAACAGTATGCCGAAAAAAGCATAAATCCTGTCAGATTCAAGGCGTTTAGAGTATCCATGGGGTTGTATGAACAGAGAGAAAAAGAGACATATATGCTGAGGACTAGAATACCTGGAGGAGTTATAACATTAAAACAGTTTCAATGTATAAGCGACCTGGCAAAGAAATATGCAAATGGGAAAATAAAATTTACTTCGAGACAGGACATACAATTTCACGGTGTAAGCCTGGATTCAGCTTATCCTTTGATGGATGCACTTGTAAAAGTAGGAATAATAACAAAGGGAACAGGTGGAAACACTGTAAGAAATATCGAATGTTCACCACTTTCGGGAGTATCTATCGATGATGTATTTGATGTAACGCCATATATGAAAGCGGCTACAAACTATCTTATCAAGGATCCTACAACAATGAACATGCCTAGAAAATATAAAATAGCATTTTCAAACAGCCCTGAAGATACCGGTAATGCAGCTATGTCAGACCTTGGCTTTATTGCAAAGATAGTGGATGGGAAAAAGGGATTTGTGCTGTATGGAGCAGGTGGCTTTGGAGGAAATCCAAGAGTATCTATAAAACTTAGAGATTTTATAAATGCAGAGGATATATTGTACTATATACAGGCTATGAAAAATGTATTTGAAGCAGAGGGTGACAGGACTAACAAACACAAGGCACGAATAAGATATATACTTATGAGGCTCGGACAGGAAAAATTCATAGAGTTGTTTGAAAGTGAAGTGGAAAAACTCAAGAAAGAGGGCGGACTTGAAGTAAAAGTAAAGGAAGATGAGTTCATAGTCAACAAAACAGAACGGTTTGTGAAAAACGTGGAAATATCGAAAGAACTTGAAAATATACTTTTCCCTCAGAAACAGCCTGGATTTTATTCAGTTTATGTACATCCGCAAAGCGGGAATCTGGAAGTTTCGAATTTAGATAGTGTACTTGATTTTATAGCACAGCTTGATTATGAAATTTCAATTAGAATTACAAATACACAGGCATTTTTTATACGAGATTTGAAAGAGAAGGATGCTGAGAAACTTATAGATATAATAGGAAAGTTTACCTCGATATATGCAATGGATAATTCAGTAACATGTGTTGGAGCGTCTACCTGTCAGCTTGGACTTTGCCTTTCACAAAATCTTCTTCAGGCAATAAAAGAGAAATTTAAAAATGAAACATCCGAGGTTAGATGCGCACTTCCTAGATTATTTATATCGGGATGTCCTAATTCATGTGCTCAGCATGAAAAAGCAGTTATCGGACTTCATGGAAGGGCAAAGAGAACTGATGATGGCCTTATACCAATGTATCAGATATCTTTTGGTGGAAAACTTGGAGAAAACCCGAGGATGGGAGAAGCTTATGGTGATATTCCTGCTAAAAAAGTTCCAGAATTTTTGCATGAACTTGCATATCTCAAGCTTAATTCAGGATGTGAAAATTTTTATGACTTTATAGAAAAGAATAATTCGGATATAAGAACTCTATTTAAAGAGTACACAGATGTGGATAAATTCAAGGGAGATTCGGGTATATACTTTGATTTTGGTTCCTGCGAGAAATTTTCACTTAAAGGGCGTGGACCGGGAGAATGCAGCACTGGTGTTATGGATGTAATTAATTTGGATCTTTCAAATGCAAAAACAGCTCTCGACAAATATAGAAATACGAAAGACAATAAGGATTTGTATGCGTCGGCACTTGCATCTGCAAGAACACTTCTTGTTCTTAGAGGGGTTGATACAAATAAGGACAGGGAGATATTTGCACAATTTGCAAAGAACTTTGTGAATGCAGGATATGTGAAAAAATCGGTTAAAGATTTATTTGACACTCTAATAGATTTTAAAATTGGGGATATAGACGATATTTCAGATAAAATTGATGAAGTTGAGTACCTTTTCAATAAAGTAAATGACATGTATAAGTCATTGGATGGAAAACTTGAAATAACACTTGCAAAAGAAAATGAAACAGTTTCGAAAGCTGTAAATACTGAAAACAATTCTGAAGCTGAAAATGACACTGAAGTTGTAGATTTCAGAGGAGTAAAGTGTCCCATAAATTTTGTCAAGGTTAAAATTGAACTTTCAAAAATAAGGTCCGGCGAGAAAAAAGGATTTTACATTGATGATGGAGATCCTATAAACAATGTTCCGGAAAGTGTTAAAAAAGAGGGTCATAAGATAGTTTCAATAGACAAAAATTATGATGGATACAATTTACTTGTAATAGAAAAGAAATAGATAGAATCTTTTTATGGGTACCTTTGAGATTTGAGGTGAAATTATGAAATTCGATACTAAACTGATACATGGAAATTTGAATATAGATTATACCGGTTCTACAAATACGCCGGTGTACCTTACGAATGCATATGCGTATACCAGCGCTGAAAAGCTTGAAAATATATTTAATGGAAAGGCTATGGGATATGCGTATACGAGGATGTCAAATCCTACGGTAATGTCCTTTGAAAGAAGAATGGCAAGTCTTGAAAATGGATTTGTTGCAACAGCTGCAGCATCTGGAATGAGTGCAATTTATCTTGTAATAATGAACACAGTTGCTCCAGGAGATGAAATAATTGCATCAAGTGGATTGTATGGAGGAACTTATACGCTTATAAGAAATCTTACTTCGCTGGGCATAAAAGTAAAATTTTTAGATGATATTACAAGAGAGTCACTTCAAGAGGAGATAACTGAAAATACAAAGCTCGTGTTTGCAGAAACCATAGGAAATCCGAAACTTGATATACTCGATATCGAAGGCATTGCTGGAATATGCAGTCTAAATGATATAATTTTTGCAGTGGATTCCACAATAACAACTCCTTATCTTATAAGACCTCTTGAGCATGGAGTGGATATTGTCGTGCATTCTGCCTCCAAGTATATAAATGGAACGTCCAACTCAATAGGTGGAATTATAATAGACGGAGGAAGTAGCAAATATAGAAGTCCAAAGCATAAAGGCTTTGCAGCTTATGCAAAACAGTATGGGAAAATGGCATTTACGGCAAAATTGAAAGACACGATAGGAAGAGATGTAGGACCTGCCATGTCACCTTCTACAGCCTTTCTGAATTTAACCGGAATTGAGACTCTTTCACTTAGGATGGAGAGACACTGTAAAAATGCCCTTGAAATTGCGAGATATCTTGAGAAGCAGGATAAAGTTGATGCGGTAAACTATCCTGGACTTGAAAGTTCGAAGTATCATTGCCTTGCTGAGAAATATTATAAAAAGGGTGCGGGGAGTATACTTACGTTTAGACTTGGCAGTAAGGAAAGGGCATATAAGTTTTTAAACAGTTTAAAACTTATATTGAATCTTACGAATATAGGTGATACTAAAACTATAATAATACATCCGGCATCTACAATATGTGCAAACAACACGGATAAGGAAAGACAGCAGATGGGTGTGTATGATGACTTGGTAAGACTATCTGTGGGTATAGAAGATACGGATGACATAAAAGAAGATATAAAAAATGCACTTTCACAAATATAAAAAAAGTTTGAAATTTATATTGACAATTAAAATTCAAGAATGTATAGTAAACATATATTTAATACAAATTTAATATTGAACTTCTTATCAAGAGAGGCGGAGGGACTGGCCCTATGATGTCCGGCAACCTGAATGAATTTTTATTCGACGGTGCTAATTCCAGCAGGTGAAACCTGAAAGATGAGAAACATTGATAATTCTTACTTCTTACAGTTTCACTGTAGGAAGTTTTTATTTTTTAATTAAAAAGGAGAGATAGGAATGAGCAAAGAGAGAAAATTGTCATTTGAAACATTACAGGTTCATGCAGGACAGGTACCGGATCCTGCAACAGGAGCAAGGGCGGTTCCAATATACCAAACCACATCTTTTGTTTTTAAAGATGCAGACGAGGCAGCTGATTTTTTTCAGCTTAAGAAACCGGGAAATGTTTACGGAAGAATAATGAATCCAACAGAAGATGTATTTGAAAAGAGAGTTGCAGCTCTTGAAGGCGGAAGTGCAGGACTTGCAACAGCATCCGGACTTGCAGCAATACTTTATGCAGTTTTGAATGTTGCGAGTGCAGGAGACAACATAGTTGCAGCAAGCACTTTGTACGGTGGGACATATGAGTTGTTTTCAGTAACACTTAAAAAACTTGGAATTGATGTTGTATTTGTTGATCCCGATGATCCTGAAAACATAAGAAAAGCCATAAATGACAAGACGAAAGCTGTTTATGCAGAAACGATAGGAAATCCAAAGATAAATATTCTTGACATAGAGGCTGTAGCAAATGTAGCACATGACAACAAAATACCTTTTATCATAGACAATACATTTGGAACCCCATATCTTGTAAGACCAATAGAATATGGTGCAGACGTAGTTGTACATTCCGCTACAAAATTCATAGGAGGACATGGAACAACTCTTGGTGGAATAATAGTGGACGGAGGAAAATTCGACTGGGCCGGAAGCGGAAAGTTCCCTGATTTCACAACACCTGATGAAAGTTATAACGGACTTGTATATGCAGATCTTGGTCCTACTGCTTTTGCAACAAAAGCAAGAGTACAGCTGCTTAGAAATACAGGAGCGACCTTAAGTCCACAAAGTGCATTTTATTTCCTTTTAGGACTTGAATCACTTTCGCTTAGAGTTGAAAGACATGTAGAAAATACAAGGAAAATAGTTGAATTTTTAAGCAACCATCCAAAAGTTGCATGGGTAAACTATCCGGAACTTGAAGGAAATCCATACAAAGAGCTTGCAAAGAAGTATTTGCCAAAGGGAGCAGGTTCAATTTTCACCTTTGGTATAAAAGGAGGACTTGAAGCAGGGAAGAAGTTTATAAACAGTCTTGAACTTTTCTCTCTCCTTGCAAATGTGGCAGATGCAAAATCACTTGTAATCCATCCTGCAAGCACAACACATGCAGAACTTAATGAAGAGCAGCAGAGAGCAGCCGGGATAACTCCGGATCTCATAAGACTTTCAATAGGAGTTGAAGGTGCGGACGATCTTATATATGATTTGAATCAGGCGCTTTCTAAAGTTTGATATGACTTTAAAAGAGAATAATTAGATACAGCAGACCTATCCAAATTGGATGGGTCTGATTTTTATAAATATACTTGTAAATGCTATAATGTCTATATATAGATTACTTTTGGAGGAAAAGGGATGATTAATTTAACATGCAAGCGTCAGTTTGTATATAAACATACCCTGGGTCTTGTAGCTGCAGCCGTAAAGTCAATAGAAAATTATCTGGAAACATATCTATGATCAAATAGCAAGACCAGAATATGAAAATACCGATGGTACGGTATATCTAAATAAAAAAAGCTTCACACCGATAAGGGATGGAAAAGATAAAATGCTGGCTGTAGTTATAATGCTTAAAGATATTCAAAAGGTATATAATATGGTAAATAAATATACTGGAATGAGAGCAAGATACAGTTTTTCGGATATACTGGGTTGAAGCAGATGCATGATGAGGCTTAAGAAATATGCAGTTAGCATTTCAGACAGTCACTCTACTGTACTTATAGAGGGTGAAAGTGAAAATCTTGAAATACCAAGAGAAGAATGGGGATGCGGAATGGCCCATAAGACAATAAAAGGTGGATTATGTCCTGGTGGAAGGCTAAGAATGGAGAGATTGATTGATCTTGTAAGACACAATCGTGTTGATTCTGGAAAGCTTGTTACATATGTGTACCATGGTTTTGACCATATAGAGGAAGCACTTCTTCTTATGAAAAATAAGCCAAAGGATTTAATAAAACCAGTAGTTATATTGTAGATTAAATAAAAGAGCTGCCCGAGGCAGCTCTTTTATTTAATGAATCATTTTTGCATGGACATGTATTTGTCACTTGATGATATTATTAAATTAGTGTTGTTCTTTTCAATGAATTCCACGTAATTATCCTGAGGTTTTTTGTCTGTTATGATATAATCTACGTTATCCATGGAACAATATGTCATTAAAGAGGAAATCCCAAATTTTGAGTGATCTACAAGAACGTATACAGTATGACTCTTTTGTACAACAAGTTTTTTTATCTCATATTCCTGCATTGAACTGTTTGTTATGCCATTTTTTATTGATATTCCCGTGGAAGCCATGAAAGCCTTGTTTATGTTATATTTTTTAAGAAGTTCAATGGTATCGGAACCTACAAAAGAATTTGCTTTTCTTATGAGATTTCCACCAGTTGAAATTACATTCAAATTTTCATACTTTACGCATTTATTAATAAAATTAAGGTTGTTGCTTATTACAGTTACATTTTTTTTGACTTTGAGAAAGTCTGCGAGATTCAATGTAGTAGTACCTGAATCTACAAAGATTATATCTCCGTTGGATACTAATTTCGCGGCTTCTTCAGCTATCAAAGATTTCGAATATATATTCTTTATTTGTCTTGTGTCAAAAGGAACAAGGGAACTGGAATTTGCAGATACGCCGCCATATACTTTTCGTATTGTACCCTTTTGAACAAGTTCGTTTATATCACGTCTTATTGTATTTTTGGAAACGTTGAATACAGTAGCTAGTTTGTCAAGCGATACAGTATTGTTGTCCAGTATATATTCCTCTATTTTCTGTATTCTTCTTAGTTTCATGATGACCTCCCAAAGAGATATTATTCTTGTTAATTTATATTATATATAAAAAAATCAAAAAGGTAAACAATTTACTCAAAATATAATCATAAAATACCTTATATCATAAAATTTTATAATTTTAAACAATTTGTATTGACAACCATAAAGTGTAAGTGATAATATCTAATCAAAAGATAATCATAACTTAATCAAAAAATAATCGATATATGAGGAGGGAATAAAACTTGAGCAATTTATTTTTAATGCCGAGGTACATTTTTTCCGGAGAAGGGGCACTTGAGAAAGCTGGAAACAGTGTAAAGCTGCTTGGTGGCAAAGCCCTTATTGTCACCGACGATGTCATGCTAAAGATAGGAAGTGCTCAAAAGATAACATCTTTTTTAGATGCACTTTCCATAAAGTACTCTGTGTATCATGAAGTTAATGGTGAGCCCACAGATCGTATGGTTGAAGGTGGAATTAAAAAGTACAAAGAAGAAAACTGTAATTTTTTAATTGCACTGGGTGGAGGCAGTCCTATTGATACAATGAAAGCCATAGGTGCAATGATAACGAATTCAGGAGAGATTACAGACTATCTCGGAAAAACTATTGAGAACAAAACACCACCTATGGTTGCAATTCCTACCACTGCCGGTACTGGTTCTGAGGCTACACAATTTACAATAATAACAGATACTCGAAGAAATATAAAAATGCTTTTGAAAGGTCCATATCTTATACCGGCTATTGCCATAATAGATCCTGCTTTTACAGCTTCATCTCCTAAAAATGTAACTTCAGCTACAGGGATTGATGCTCTTACTCATGCTATAGAATCATATACTTCAAAACTTGTTCAGCCAATGTCAGAAATATTTTCAATATCAGCAGTAAAAAAAATATTCAAAAATTTATTGAATGCATATAATTCTGGCTCAGATATGAATGCAAGAAGTGAAATGTCAATAGCGGCACTTCAAGCAGGCATAGCGTTTAACAATTCCTCTGTGACTATAGTTCATGGAATGAGCAGACCTATAGGCGCACTTTTTCATGTACCTCACGGGCTTTCAAATGCAATGCTTTTGCCGGACTGTCTTGAATTTATAATGCCTGGTGTTCCTGAAAAATTTTGTGATCTGGCAAAAGAAATTGGAGTCTATAAAGACGGCATGAGTGACATGGAAGGAGGAAAGGCTTTCATATCTGAGGTTAGAGAGCTCTGTAATAATTTAAATGTACAAACTCCTGAACAATTTGGAGTGGATAAGAAAAAGTTTTTTTCTAATTTGGACAAGATGGCGGAGGATGCCCTTGAAAGTGGAAGTCCACAAAATGCTGTAAGGAAGGTTAGTAAGCAAGAGATAATTGACATATATAAAGGTTTATGGAAGTAGGTGAGATGCTATGTCGCTTGTAAGACTAAAGGAATTAATGGAGGAAGCTGAAAAAGGAAAATATGCAGTTGGAGCTTTCAGTGTTGCAAATATGGAAATGGTAATTGGAGCCGTAAAAGCTGCAGAAGAGTTGAAATCTCCAATAATACTCCAAATTGCAGAAAGCAGGCTTAAACATTCGCCTCTTTATCTCATGGGACCTGTAATGCTTGCAGCTGCAAAAAAAGCAAAAGTTCCAATCGGAGTACATCTTGATCATGGGGTTACTTTCAGGTGTATAGATGAGGCATTAAGCCTTGGTTTTACGTCTGTTATGATAGATGGTTCAAGATATGATTTTGATAAAAATGTGGAAATTACAAAGAAAGTTGTTATGAGGGCGAAAAGTTGTGGTGTATGTGTTGAGGGCGAAATCGGCCGTGTAGGTGGAAGTGAGGATGGTTCAGATGATATATCCTGCATGTATGCAGATCCCGATCAGGCTGTGGATTTTTTAAGAAGTACCGGTCTTGATGCCCTTGCGGTTGGGATAGGCAATGCTCATGGTGTATACAAGGGAACTCCGAAGTTGAATTTTGGTGTGCTTGAAAGGATTAGAAAGAAAGAAAAAGCCTATCTTGTACTTCATGGTGGATCAGGGATAAGTGCAGATGACTTTAGAAGGTGCATTTCTCTTGGAATGAGAAAAATAAATATAGCTACCGCCACTTTTATGTCAGTGGCTGCAAAAGTAGGATCAATGATTGGAAAATATGACGATAACGATTATTTTAGACTTCATGAAGCAGAAATAGAGGGAGCCTACCTGAATGTTAAAAAACATATAGAAATTTTTCAAAGCGATAATAAAGCTTAAGGAGGGAGAAAATGCAGTATATTAAATTTGATAATAGCAGAAAATTTGATGTAATACCCTTGGGAAGGGCAACAATAGATTTGAATCCTGTCGATGTAAACAGGACCTTGGGAGAAAGTATGACCTTTAAAAAATATTTGGGAGGTTCACCTGCAAATGTGGCTGTGGGACTTGCCAGACTTGGAAAAAAGGTTGGCTTTATAGGGAAAATATCAGATGACAGGTTTGGAGATTTTATTATTGATTATTTCAATAAAGAGGGTATAGACACTTCACAAATTTATAGAGCAAATAATGGCGAGTCCCTCGGACTTACTTTTACGGAAATACTCAGCCCGACAGAAAGCAGTATATTGATGTATAGAAACAGCATTGCCGATCTAAGCCTTAATGCAGATGAAATAAGCGAGGAGTATATAAAGAATGCAAAAGCTATTTTAATATCCGGTACGGCACTTTCGCAGAGTCCATCCAGAGAAGCTGCATTAAAATCAGTGGAATATGCAAAAAAACACGGTACCGTTGTAATCTTTGATATAGATTACAGGAAGTACAATTGGAAAAATGCAGACGAGATTGCCATTTATTACTCAATAGTGGGTAAAAGCAGTGATATTGTAATAGGCTCAAGGGAAGAATTTAATTTGATGGAGGGGCTTGTTGCAGAAAACAGCAGTGATGTAGAGACATCTAAAAGGTGGATCAAATTTGGTAATAAAATAGTTGTCATAAAGCATGGAAAAGAAGGTTCAACTGCTTATACAGAAGATGGACAACAATATAGTATAAGACCTTTTCCAGTCAAGCTTATGAAGTCATTTGGAGGGGGAGACGCATATGGTTCGGCATTTATATATGGACTTCTTGAAGGATGGGATATAATGGATGCGCTCGAATTTGGAAGTGCCTCGGCTGCAATGCTTGTTGCAAGTCATAGTTGTTCAGATGCAATGCCTAAAGTTGAAGAAATAAAGGAATTTATAAAAGCTGAAAAAGCTGAATATGGTGAAATGGTTGCAAGATGTTAAACAGGGGGGAGTTCGAACATGAGTCTAAGTGAGTTTGGAAATTTAGGTACTTTAAAATTTGGCTCAAATAAAATATGCGGTATAAATGGACCATATAAAGAAATGCTTATGAACATTTCTGTAAATAAGATTGAAAGTGGTTCAGTAAAATCCTATGAGGAAAGTAATAAAGAATTGGCTATTCTTCTGCTTGATGGAAAGATTCAGATAAGTTGGCATGGTAATAAGAATGTAATTGAGAGACACTCGGTATTTGATGAAGAGCCATGGTGTCTTCATGTCCCACATGATACGAAGGTTGAGATAAGGGCTATCGAGCAAAGTGAAATAATTTTGCAGGCTACTGAAAATAGAGATGATTTTACAGCAAAATTGTATTCACCTGAAGATTGTCAGAGTGATGTATTTGGAAATGGAGTATGGGATGGTACAGCAAGAAGAATTGTAAGAACTGTATTTGATTACAACAATGCACCTTATTCAAATATGGTAATGGGTGAAGTAATTACATTCCCTGGAAAGTGGTCAAGCTATCCGCCTCATTTTCATCCGCAGCCGGAAGTATATTATTATAAATTCAACAAACCACAGGGCTTTGGACTTTGTCTTACGGGAGATGACGCACATAAGATTACACAGAACAGTTATATTGCAATTCATGGAGGAGATGTTCATCCACAGACGGCTGCACCTGGTTATGCAATGTATTATTGCTGGATGATAAGACACCTTGAAGGAAACCCGTGGAAAGATAGAATTGATGTTGATGAGCACAAGTGGCTATGGCAAAAAGATGTGAAGATATGGCCAAAATAATATTCAAATTTTGCGACATTTTGAAAAAGTGTCGCAAAAGAATTAAAAATTGTAGGGGTGATTTATAATGCTTGATAATAGTAAAGTTAAAATAGGAATTTGTCCTATAGGATGGACAAATGATGATATGCCTGATTTAGGAAAAGAGAATACTTTTGAACAGGCTGTAAGTGAAATGGCGCTTGCCGGATTTGAAGGCACGGAGATAGGAAATAAATATCCCAAGGATGTAAATGTTTTAAAAAAAGCACTTGAGATGAGAAATCTAGCAATAGCAAGTGCATGGTTTAGTTCGTTTTTAACAACGAGGCCTTATGAGGAAACAGAGACAAAATTCATAGAACACCGCGATTTTTTACATGATCTCGGGGCAAAGGTTATAGTTGTTTCAGAACAGGGTCATAGTATACAGGGAAAGATTGACGTACCTATATTTGAAGGTAAATACCATATGAACGAAAAAGAATGGAAAAGGCTTGCAGATGGGTTGAATAAACTTGGAAAGCTTGCAAAGGATAGAGATATAAAAATAGTGTATCATCATCATATGGGCACTGTTGTACAGACAACTGATGAGATAGACAAACTTATGCAAATTACTGATGAAAATCTTGTCTACCTTCTGCTGGATACGGGACATCTTGTATATTCGGGGGAAGATCCAGTACTAATAGCAAAGAAGTATGTAAAAAGAATAAAGCATATACATCTAAAGGATGTAAGACCTGAGGTAGTAAAAAGGGTAAAGCAGGAAAAACTTAGTTTCTTAAATGGTGTCAGGCTTGGAGCATTTACAGTACCCGGCGATGGATGTATAGATTTTGTTCCGATATTTAATGTAATTGCTGAAAACGATTATAAAGGCTGGATGCTTATAGAAGCTGAACAGGATCCTGCATCTGCAAATCCACTCGAATATGCTCTAAGGGGAAGAAAATATATCAGAGACAAGATTGGATTTTAAATATATGAATATAAATATGGGGGAATTAAAATGGAAGAGGGGAATACCAGGGAAAGAAAGTTATTGAGAAAAATATCAATACTGGCTACTTTTGGATCACTGTTATTTGGATATGATAGTGGGGTTATAAATGGTGCTTTGAGTTTCATATCAAGAAAAGATCAACTTAATTTGACACCTTTAACGGAAGGTTTTGTAACAAGTTCTCTGCTTCTCGGCGCAGCAATTGGTGCCGTGATTATGGGAAAGTTTTCTGATAAATATGGAAGAAGAAAAATTTTAAAAATGCTTGCCGCGATTTTTTTCTTTTCAACTATAGGATGTGCGTTATCTCCAAATTCAGCTACAATTATTGTATGCAGGTTTATAGTCGGGCTTGGTGTTGGTGGTGTATCCGTTGTAGTGCCGACGCTTCTTGCAGAAATGGCACCTACGCAAATAAGAGGAAGTATAGTTTCACAGGACCAATTCATGATAGTTACAGGGCAACTTTTGGCATATATATTCAATGGAATACTTGGAAATATTTCTTCAAATCCTGGAGTATGGCGTTATATGATAGCTCTGTCGTCAATTCCTGCAGTTGTTTTATGGTTTGGAATGCTTGTAGTACCGGAAACTCCAAGATGGCTTGCGGCAAATGGAAAAGTTTCAGAGGCTCTTGATATATTGAAGCAAGTTCGCAGTGAGCAAGCTGCCGAACTTGAAATCAAAGAAATTAGAAAGAATATTGAAGAAGATAGTAACATTCAGTGTGCTACATTCAAAGATCTGGGGACGCCGTGGATACGTCGTATAGTAATCATTGGATGTGTAATAGCACTTATACAGCAGTTCGCAGGAGTAAATGTCATGATGTATTATGGGACAACCATTTTAGAAAAAGCAGGATTTGGGACTAAAACAGCATTAATCGCCAATATAGGAAATGGAATAATGTCAGTTATTTCATCATGGTTCTATATGCATGTTATGGCCAATAAGTGCAATAGAAGAAGTGTAATACTGTTTGGATATTGTGGCACTACTTTGATTTGGATTATAATAGCTTCAGTTTCACATATTTTTGCAGGTACTCAGATGCTTCCATATATGATAATTATATTGACCATGATGTTTCTTGCTATAGACCAGGCTACTATAGGACCTCTTACATGGCTTCTTTTATCAGAAATTTTCCCTTTGAGGGTAAGAGGAATTGGATTTGGAGTTGCAACTTTCTTTAACTGGATAGGAAATTTTTCAGTGGGACTTACATTTCCAATATTGATTTCTTTGTTTGGACTTTCGAAAACGTTTGTAATATTTATAGTACTAGGGCTTGTATGTATATTATGTGTAGCTAAAATGGTACCTGAGACAAGAGGAAAATCGCTAGAAGAAATGGAAGCTTATTTTAGAAATTATGATAATGACAAGGTAACAATTCAATAAGCTTTAATGAGCATGACATATAATTTAATTTTTTATATGATTAATTTGATAAAATCTGATTGTATTGAAATAATGTAAGATGTGGAAGTACATTAAAATGAAAAAATATAGATAGATTTATGTAAAATAAATCTATCCTACTCTAATATAACTGGAAATTATGATTTCCAGTTATATTTTTTATATTCAAAATACAACTTAATAAATTAGAATCAGTAATGGTCCTTTCTGTTAAGGGAGTTAAGTTGGTTGTTGATAAATATGAGTCCAACTTATCTATAGAGTAGCTAGACAAAATTGCTTTTCCCATTGCTGATGAATACAAAGGCATTGTTCCTCCGATTCTTGAAACTAATTTTATGCTATTAGGACTTTCAAGCTTATTTAGCAAAATAACTTCTTTATCATCAAGAATGCCTAAGTTAACAGTCTCTTTGGTTTTGTCTTTTAGATTGCTTAAGTAAGGTTTTGCTAGAGTATTTCACAAATAAAAAAAATAGTAAAAATTGCTGAAAATGTAGATGTCATTGTTGGAATTGAACCGGGAATAAATCATTCTATTTATGATAATAAAGTTACTAAACGTTTGTTAGATGAAGTAAATTCACCCATGAATCTTGTAAGACACAAGAAAGATGATGAACTTCGAATTCTAAAAGAAGCAATTCAGATCTTTGGAGATCAAATTTATGCTTTCCATATAAAAGATTATAACTTTATAAATGGGGAAAAGAGAGTGGTTCCTGTAGGTGAGGGGATTGCTCCATTTAATCAAATTGTTTTAGAAATTGAAAAATTACAGAATAAACCGTATATGATATTAGATGAAACTCCAGAGGAATATTTTGATCGGTCAATACAAAGGGTTTCTAGTATTTTTAACTGTTTAAATTGATTTAAGCATATGGGTAATTTTAATATGAATAATATCTCACATATGCAGATACTGTTTGTTGACAAACAATATCTGCATATAATATAATAATATTCATTAACTAGATAAGAGGTAATGAATATGGAGTTAAACGAATGTATAAATTTTTTATTAACTAAAGCACAGCATAATGTATTTCAATGTTTGAAGTCGAGCCTTTCGAAATTTGATGTTACGCCTGTCCAATACGGTATCTTGAAATGTCTGTGGGATGAAGACGGCAGAACACCAAAACAGATAGCAGATATACTTGGACTGGATGGTTCCACCATTACAGGAATACTTGACAGAATGGAGAACAAAGGATTTGTAAAAAGGACAGAAAATCCGGAAGATAGAAGAACACTTAAGCTTGTTATAACGGAAAAAGGTTTGAATCTTCAGAAACCCGTAGAAAATGTAGTAGATGAAGTTAACCATGATATACTCAAAATATTTACAGAAGATGAACAAAATCAATTTAAGGATTTTTTGAGGGGAGTTATTAAAGGCTAAATTTTAATAAGTTTATATTGAAATGTCAGTATGTTTTATAATATACTGACATTTTTTAAATTCAAATTACTTGTTGACAAATAATTTGTATACAATATAAAATAAAGAATGAAATAGCTTGAACAAAATTTATGGATGTAAAGCTTTAAAAAAGAATGGAGGTATGTGAAAATGACTGGAATTGCTATTAGCTGGTGGGGAGCTGTTCTCGGGTTGATTATTGCTATAGTGCTCATACTTAAAAAAGTAAATGCAGTATATGCACTGTTTGCAGGGTCGATTATAGGAGGGGTAATTGGTGGCGCAGGACTGAATCAGACTGTTAATATTATAATAACCGGAACCAACAGTGTTATGCCTGCTGTAGTCAGGGTTCTAACTGCTGGGATACTTGCAGGAGTACTCATTGAATCTGGTGCCGCAGAAAGAATTGCTGAAACAATAGTTGATAAGCTTGGGGAAAAAAGGGCGCTTCTTGCAATTGCGCTTGCCACTATGATAATAACTGCAGTCGGTGTTTTTGTTACTGTTGCAATTATTATAGTTGCACCTATTGCACTGTCTGTGGCAAAGCGAGCTGGAATTTCAAAAACAGCTGTTCTTCTCGCCATGGTTGGAGGAGGAAAGGCTGGAAATGTGATGTCGCCAAATCCAAATGCAATAGCAGTAGCGAAAGGATTTAACTTAGAGCTTACCCAAGTTATGATTGCCGGATTTATTCCTGCAATTGTAGGACTTGTAGTAACTTGTATTGTCGCTGGATTATTGGGCAAAAAGGGCGAGAAAATAGAAGAGTCAGATTTGGTTGTAAAAGCATCATCGGATGCCGGGCAAGAAAAGCCGAGTTTTCTAAAATCCATGACGGCTCCTATATGTGCAATCATACTTCTTGGCATAAATCCCGTCGGAAATATATTGAATATAGAAATTCTGAAGAAGATAAGTATAGATTCAATGATAATTCTTCCAGCAGCGGGTCTTGTAGGGCTGATTGCCATGGGAAAGGCAAAAAATGTTCTAGATTATACTGCTTCAGGATTGAAGATGATGTCAGGTACGGCAATTTTGCTTATAGGAGCAGGATCTATTGCTGGAATTATTTCCAGTTCAAATTTGAGTTCAGTTATTGTAAACGTTATAAAAGCTTCTGGAATTTCAGGAACGCTTCTTGCACCTATTTCAGGAATACTTATGGCAGCTGCAACAGGTTCAACTTCAACAGGAGCTATACTCGCATCTGGTTCTTTTGGAAAAGCCATTCTGGCTATGGGAGTATCGCCGATAAGTGCTGCTGTAATGGTTCATACTGGAGCCGTTGTAATAGATCATCTTCCTCATGGAAACTTTTTCCTGGTGTCTGCCCAGTCTGTTAACATGAATATAAAAAACAGAATGAAGCTTATACCTTATGAATCCATAGTCGGTGGAAGTATATGTCTGTGTGCAACTGTAATATATGGATTTCTTATGTAATATTAATAAATAAAGGTAAAGTATTTTATCAGATTAAAAAAAATTAAAACACTTGTTGACAAATGATTTGTATACAAGTAAAATTAGATTAAACGTTAACATAAATAAAATTTACTAAAAAAATAAAAAATACCAATTTTGGTATAGATGGGGGTAGTTTTATGGAAAATGTTATTTTGAAAAAAGAAAATGGTATAGCTTATGTAACAATCAACAGGCCAAAGGCACTTAATGCTCTAAATAGTGCAACTTTGAACGAACTGGATTCGGTTTTTGATGAAATATCAGGGGATAATGATATTAAAGCTGTAATATTAACAGGCTCAGGAGAAAAATCTTTTGTTGCAGGGGCGGACATAGCTGAAATGAGTACCATGAATTCTATAGAAGCAGTAACTTTTTCAAGAAAGGCACAGCAAGTTTTTTCCAAAATAGAAGATCTGCCAAAATTGGTTATAGCAGCTGTCAATGGTTTTGCTCTTGGCGGCGGATGCGAAATTGCGATGTCTTGTGATGTAAGATTCGCTTCTAAAAAAGCAAAATTTGGACAACCAGAAGTAAACCTTGGAATATTGCCAAGCTTTGGAGGCACACAAAGGCTGCCAAGACTTGTAGGAAAGGGAATTGCAAAGGAATTGATATTTTCCACAGATATGATAAATGCCGAGGAGGCATATAGAATAGGTCTGGTTAACAAGGTTTATGAGCCTGATGAACTGATACAGAGGTCGGAAGAGTTTGCAAAGAAAGTAATGAGCAAATCTCCTTGGGGAGTAAAGTTAGCTAAAGCATCAATAAACAACGGACTTGATGTTGATCTTGAAGCAGGTCTTAAATATGAGGCAAATTCCTTTGGATTATGTTTCTCGACTGAAGACCAAAAAGAGGGAATGAAAGCATTCTTGGAAAAGAGAAAGGCAAATTTTAAAGATTGTTAAGCATCCCTGTCATGAAGAAATTTTTATATATTTAACAGAAATTCTAAAAGGAGTGATCTAATCATGGGGTTAAAATTTTTGGAACCTTCCGATGCAGCTGAGCTGGTTAAAGATGGAGACTTGATCGTTACAGGCGGTTTTGTAGGAAGTGTATGTCCTGAGGCACTTACTATAGCTCTTGAAAATCGTTTTAAAAAGACAGGTCATCCAAGAGATCTTACTTTAGTATATTCAGCAGCTCAGGGAGATGGAAAAGGAAAAGGGGCAGATCATTTTGCACATGAAGGGTTTGTAAAGAGAGTTGTAGGCGGACACTGGAATTTATCTCCGAAGCTTGGGAAAATGGCAGTTGAAAACAAAATGGAAGCATACAATCTTCCTCAGGGTACCATATCGGAACTTTACAGGGATATTGCAGGAAATAGGATCGGAAATATAACCCATGTTGGATTAAATACTTTTGTAGATCCAAGAATACAGGGCGGAAAATTAAATGATGTTACAAAGGAAGATATAGTAAAAGTCATAAATATAGAAGGTCAGGAAAAGTTACTATATAAGTCATTTCCTATAGATGTATGTTTTCTGAGAGGTTCTTACGCCGATGAAAATGGAAATATATCCATGGAAAGAGAAGTTGCAACCATAGATACACTTTCAATGGCGCAGGCATGCCGAAATACCGGGGGAATTGTAGTAGTACAGGTGGAAAAGGTAGTAGCTTCGGGAATGCTTGACCCGAGACTCGTTAAGATACCTGGAATATATGTTGATGCTGTTGTAACAGCGGAGCCTGAGCACCATGAACAGTTTTTCGGATGCAGTAAGTTTGATCCGTCACTTACGGGAGAGATAAAAATTCCGCTTGGAAGTATAGAGAATCCGCCGCTTAATGCAAGAAAAATAATAGCTAGAAGAGCGGCAATGGAACTCAAGCCTGATACTGTGGTGAATCTTGGAATTGGTATACCTGAGGTAATATCACTTGTAGCAAATGAAGAAGGAATAGGAAGTTATATGACAATGACCGTTGAGGCGGGCCCTGTTGGTGGAGTGCCTCAGGGAGGAAATGCCTTTGGAGCGTGCGTAAATCCAGATTCGATTTTGGATGAACCGTATCAGTTTGATTTTTATGATGGAGGGGGAACTGACCTTGCTTTCCTTGGACTTGCTCAAGCTGACAAGGAAGGAAACATAAATGTAAGTAAATTTGGTTCGCGAATAGCTGGATGCGGAGGATTCATAAATATAACCCAGAATGCAAAGAAAGTGTTCTTCTGTGGAACATTTACTGCAGGTGGATTGAAAATTGAGACCGGAGATGGAAAACTTGAAATAATCAAGGAAGGTAAAGTATCGAAATTTTTGAATGAAGTTGAGCAAATTACTTTTAGTGGTAAATATGCAAGGAAAATTAAGCAGCCTGTTTTGTATATAACTGAGAGAGCGGTGTTTGAATTGAAGGAAGATGGTCTTTACCTTACAGAGATTGCTCCAGGAGTGGATGCTGAAAAGGACGTTATTTCACTTATGGAATTCAGACCTAAGGTTGATAATATAAAGACCATGGATAAAAGAATTTTTATGGATGATCTTATGGGACTCAAGAAGTAGAATACTATAAATTTTGGAGGTAATGCGATATGAATTTTGAATTGTCAAAAGAACAAAAGCTTGTTCAACAAATGGTAAAAGAATTTGCAGAAAAGGAATTAAAGCCAATAGCTATAGATAATGACGAGAAAAGTGAATTCCCGATAGACAAGTATAAGAAGATGGGTGAGATGGGACTTATAGGATTGCCTTATCCAAAAGAATACGGTGGAGCAGGTGCAGACTACCTCTCTTATGTACTTGCTGTTGAAGAAGTTTCAAAGGTACATGCATCTGTTGGTATATCATATTCAGTAACTACATCTTTGTGTGCAGGAGGAATAATCAACAATGCATCAGAGCAGCAGAAGAAGAAATATCTTCCGGATATACTTTCTGGAAAGAAATTTGGATCATTTGGAATGACGGAGCCAAATGCAGGCTCAGATGCATCGGCAGCAACGACTACTGCAGAGAAGAAAGGCGATTATTATATTCTAAACGGTACTAAATGCTTCATTACAAACGGACCTCTTTCAGAAACTTTTCTTGTGTTTGGTATAACTGATAAAAGCAAAGGACCTAAAGGATTGTCTGCGTTTATAGTTGAGAAAGGATATCCTGGATTTTCTATAGGTAAGATAGAAGATAAATGCGGAATAAAAGCTGCACAGGTATCGGAACTTGTATTTGAAAATTGCAAGGTTCCGGCAGAAAATCTTGTATCGGAAGAAGGAAAAGGACTTAAAATAGCATTAAGTACATTGGATGGAGGAAGAATAGGTGTCGCAGCACAGGGACTTGGAATAGCAGAAGGAGCTTTTGATCGTGCAAAACAGTACATGAAAGAAAGAATACAGTTCAACAGGCCTTTGTTCAAGCAACAGTATCTTGCATTCAAGATGGCTGAACTTGCACTTGAGATAGAAGAGGCAAAGTATATGGTATACAAAGCTGCCATAGACAAACAGGAAGGCAGGGACTATGGCTTGTCTGCTGCTAAAGCCAAGATCGCATGCACAGATGCAGCAATGCATGTTACGACTGAAGCTGTACAGATGCTTGGCGGAAACGGCTATATGAAAGAATTTGAAGTTGAAAGAATGCTGAGAGATGCAAAAATAACCCAGATATATGAAGGAACAAACGAGATACAGAAACTCATAATAAGTGGAAAGTTATTTAGATAGAGGTATAAAATATACCGCAGACGATAATGTCTGCGGTATATTTTTGTTCATCGGATGATATAATTAGTAGAGCTGATTAAATTTTCAATTCTTTACTGTCTAGTTAGTTTATAATATAAAATGAGAAATGGGGAAGCCTTTATGAGAAAAGATTTTAATGAGGTTAAAATGACTAGAAAAGAGAGTGTGTATTTCAAGCTTAGGGAGTTAAGCAGGGATTTGGAGCTTCGGGGTACTTGTGACAGTTCGGGCAGAGTGGGATTTGATACACAGTTCATAGCTGAGAGAATTGGCATAAACAGAAATAATACAAGTAAGGAATTAAATGTTCTTGTAAAAGAGAAAAAAATTGTCAAGATACTTGGAAAACCAGTTATGTATATTGACAAGGAAAGTCTTGAAAGTATGTTCAATGTCAAGGTGGAAAATTATATTATACGGGATATCCATGATGTAACTGATAAGTTAAGAAGTGATGCAAACATTGAGAATAAAAGTAATGAAGCTGATAAAATGGGAATATTTAGTCAAATAATAGGGTATAATGGAAGCCTTAAAACCCAAGTAAGGCAGGCCAAAGCTGCTATATTGTATCCTCCAAAGGGACTTCATACACTTCTCACGGGTTCTACAGGTGTTGGAAAGACTACATTTGCTGAAATCATGTATCGATATGCGGTGGAAAAAGGAAGACTTGGAGCCAAATCTCCGTATATTATTTTCAATTGTGCAGATTATGCAGATAATCCACAACTTCTGATGTCTCATCTATTTGGACATACTAAAAATGCATTTACAGGAGCTGAAAATGACAAGGCCGGACTTATAGACAAGGCGAATGGCGGTATATTATTTTTGGATGAAGTTCACAGACTTCCTGCAGAAGGTCAGGAAATGCTTTTTTCCATAATGGACAGGGGTACATACAATAGACTGGGAGAATCTGAAAATATGAGAAAAGCAGATGTTCTTATAATTTCAGCTACTACGGAAGATCCCAAGTCAGTCATGCTTGACACTTTTCTTAGAAGAATACAGATGGTGATAAGGTTACCTGACATTGAAGAAAGAACCTTAAAAGAGAGAATGAAGTTTATATGCAGTTTTTTTAGTGAAGAGTCGTCAAAAATAAAAGTTAAAGTGAGTGTGTCAAAAGATGTTTTGAAGGCACTGCTTTTGTATAAGTGTCCGGGCAACATAGGACAGCTTAGAAATGACATAAAACTTATATGTGCGAATGCATTTTTAGATTACATTACTGAAGATCAGGATTATGTCAAAGTTGAGATTTCTCAATTGTCCGATAGATTTAAGTATGGATTGTTTGAAGTGAATGACAAACGTCATGAATTAATTAAAAATTTTGATTTTGATGGGTTTGAAAATATATTTTTTAATGGACATATGGATGATAGGGATGATGTTAAAAACAGCAATATATTTGTATATGAAGATGATAAGATTAAAGTCGATTTATATGAAACTATGCTTCAGGATGCACAAAAATTATATGAAAACGGTTTGACAAATAAGCAGATCAAGCAGAGTATAAATAGGAGGATAAAGGAATACTTCAATAATAGCTGTTTTCACGAAAATACTGAAAAAATAAAACTGAAAAAAGAAGTACTTTCCAAAATAATAACACCTGAAATAATTGATATGGTTCAAGATTCTTTTAATATAAATGAATATGGAACAAACAAGCCTGATTCAAAAATAATATACAGTATTTCACTTCATATAGAAACTTTGTTGGAAAGAATAAAACTTAAACAAATTGCAATATATCCGAAAATAGAAAAGGCTTATAAAGACCACAAGAAAGAATACATAGTTTCTGAAACAATAAAGCAAAAGGTTGAAGAGAAGTTTCAAGTCAGTATACCGGAGGATGAAGTGGCATTTATGACCATGTTTATATACTGGGCAAATAAAAGCAACACCAAAGGAGACATACAGGTACTTGTAATTGCTCATGGATACAGTACGGCAACAAATATGGTTCAGGTTACAAAAACTCTTCTTGGTTATGACTGTATTTATGCACTTGATATGCCATTGGAGGAAAGGGTAAATGTAGTTTTGGAAAAAGCCATTGACCTTGTAAAAAAAATAAACAAGGGAAAAGGTGTGCTCATTCTTGTTGATATGGGTTCTTTGACTACATTTTCAGATATAATTACGAGTAGGACAGGAATACCTACAAGATATGTAAAAATGGTCAGTACACCCATGGTAATTGAGGCTGCAAGAAAGGCTGTGGAACCAAATATGGATTTGGATATACTGGTGGACAGTGTAAAGAGTATAAGTCCGCTGATAGCTGAAAGGGTAAAGGTAAGTACCCAGCCTAAAATAAACAATTTAAAGCTTGAGTATCAGGATAAAACGATTGACATGCTTAAGGATATGCTTACCTTTCTTGATGTAAATAAAATATCTGAAGTGCTCAATAAAATTATAATGAGCATTGAGAAAGAGTGCAAGCAGCAAATGTCTTCTATATTGTGTATAAAATTTTTATTTCATTGTTCTTGTATGGTTGAGAGAGTTATAAGAAATGATCCATTGCCGTATAAAAATGTTCATATTATAAAAAATGAAAACAAAGCTTTGTTTTATATAGTTAAGGATAAGTTTATGATTGTAGAGGAAACTTTTGGTGTAAAGATTCCGGATTCTGAATTTGCATATATTGTCGAAATGCTGAAAACAGATTTTGAGTTTTAAAAAGACTATGATACCTGGATTTATGTTTTATGAATTCAGGTACTTTTTTAATACACATAATAATAATACACGTCTTTCAAAATTGATATTAATACAAAATAGTTAATTGGAAAGTCTAAAGATCGGGTATGAAAACTCTTTTATATAAACCCTTTCTGGGGTTTTGATACACTTTGAATGATATAACTGGCATGGATATTGCTAGATAAATAACTGAAAGATTGATTTTACTAGAATAGAGGAAGTGATGATTTTTATGATTGGGATACTTGTGATAACTCATGGGAACCTTGCAGAGGAAATTTTAAAAACAGCCCAGCTGATTGTTGGAAGACAAGAACGTGTATTATATTTGGGACTTCATTATGGAGACAGCATTGAGGAATTTTCAGTAAAAGTAAAAGATACTATAAGCTCTCTTGACGATGGCGATGGTGTTTTGGTTTTTTCAGATTTATTTGGTGCTAGTCCATATAATGCAGCGGCTTTTAGTGCAGGTAAAATTCAAAGTTCAAAGTTCAGGTGCATAACAGGAGTTAATTTGCCGATGTTGTTGGAGGCTCTTACTACACGAGATGGGTGTAACCTTGAAAACCTGACAGAGGCATGTATGACCTGTGGAACTCAGGGAATAAAAGAGTTGTTTGACCAAATTAAATTAAAAATGTAAAGGAGTTGTTTTTTATGTTGAATATTGTTCTTACAAGGATAGACGACAGATTGATACATGGACAGGTGGCTACGGCATGGTCAAAAGTTACAAATGCAAACAGAATTATTGTAGTAGATGATGAAGTGGCAAAAGATTCATTTATGAATTTGGTATTGAAATCTGCGGCGCCAAGTTCACTTTCTGTGGATGTTCTTACAGTAGAGGATGCATCAAAGCTTATAAATAGCGATGATACAGGAGAGAAAGTAATTGTTCTTGTAAAAACGCCTCTTACAGTAGTGGCACTTTTGGATGCAGGTGTAGATATTAAAAAACTCAACTTGGGGGGGATGGGTGCAAGGAAAGGCAGAAAGCAGCTTTATAAAAATATATCTATTTCGGAGGAAGAGAGAAATGCATTCAGGGATCTTATAAATAGAGGTGTAAACGTATTTTTGCAAATAGTTCCCGATGCAAAGCAAATATCTGTATCAAAATTATTGTAGTCCAATTAAAATAATTCAAAGGAGATGAAGTACAAATGCATATTACTTTATTGCAGGCAGTGTTAATTGGTATCTTTTATTATATTTCTTGGAGTCCATGGTTTACCTATGTAGGATTCTTCACATTTAACAGGCCACTGCTTGCAGGATTTATAACTGGTATTATATTGGGACAGCCTCTCGAGGGGGCACTTATAGGAGCTGGAATAAATGTAATTTATCTCGGTTTTATATCGGCAGGAGGAGCCCAAATGGGAGATCCGTCATTTGCAGGATATATAGGAACAGCACTTGCAATAGCATCAGGGCTTGATGTAAAAACAGCCATGGCAATATCTGTACCTCTTGGAACAGTAGCTACTATTCTGTGGATTGGAAAAATGACAATAAATTCTTTCTTTGTTCATTGGGCGGACAAGGAAGTTGAAAAAGGAAATATCGACAAGGTATCTTTTATAAATATAGTTCCACCTCAAATTGTACTGTTTTTATTGAGTTTTATTCCTGCAATGCTTGTAGCTTATTATGGTCCAAATGCAGTTGACGGTCTCTTGAGTGTTTTGAACAAAAATGTACTGCATGTGTTTAATGTAATAGGTGCTATGCTTCCTGCACTTGGAATTGCAATGAACTTGAAACTGATAGGAAATTCATTTACAATGCCATTTTTCTTCCTGGGAGTAATTATGGCAGTATATTTCAAGCTGGACATAGTTATTATTTCTATAATAGGAGTAATACTTGCACTGACTATAACTTCAATAAAAAACAACAATTCTGCCGCGAAAGCTTAGAATTGTCATTAAGGAGGGTTTCTTATGAAAGATTCAAATACAATGGTTGAGAATAAGTCCGGTAATAGCAGAGACGAAAAAAAGCTTTCTAAAAAAGACATAATTAAAAGCTGGTTTAGATGGTTTATGTTTGCACAATCGAATTACAATTATGAGAGATTGCAGGCTACAGCATTTGCACATTCCATGATGCCTGTTATAAAAAAGCTTTACTCATCCAAAGAAGAGAGAAAGTCTGCGGTTGAAAGACATTTATCGTTTTTTAATACTGAACCTATATGCGGCTCGGTTATACATGGAGTAACTATAGCGATGGAAGAGGAAAGGGCAAATGACAAACCAATAACTGATCAAAGTTTGAATGCTATAAAAACAGGACTTATGGGACCACTTGCAGGAGTTGGAGATACTCTTACGCAGGGAGTCATTACACCAATAATTCTTGCTATATGTATTGGCATAACAAACACACAAAATATAGTAGGCCCAATAATATTTCTAATTGCACAGTATGTTATAATGACAACTATTTCTTTTACAATGTGGACTAATGGTTATAAATTCGGTAAAAAAGCTGTTGAAGAAATTTTAAAAGGAGGTAAAATAAACAAGGTAATTGAGGCCGCTTCACTTCTTGGAACACTTGTAATGGGCGGGCTTGTAGGAAGATTCGTAAATCTGCAAACGTTTATAACGTTTAAAATGGGAGAAGTGAATTTTAGTCTCCAAAAAGATCTTTTGGACAAGTTAATGCCTGGATTGGTACCACTGGTTTTAACTCTCTGGGTTTTACACCTTGTAAAAAAAGGTGTTTCACCTATAAAACTTATGGGAATTCTTATAGCTTTGGGTACGGTTACCGGTATAATGGGAATATTTTAAAAATAAATGTATAGTACTGTAATGAAAGGGAGTATTATTTATGAATCTTACGCTTGAAAATGTGGATAGCCTGCGATTAAGTGATTTTTTGAGAGATGATTTAAAATGCTGCTGCGGCAGGAAGCATTATATTGAATTGGAAGATGTGATAATTGAAGAAAATGCTTTAAACAGGCTTCCGGAGCTTCTTAGAAAGTACAAGTTAAAAAAGGTACTGCTTGTCTGTGATTCGCACACATATGAGGCGGCAGGAGAATTAGCTGTACAGATTCTTGAAAAAAGCAACTTTAGATACAAACAATTTGTATTTTCAGTTGAGGAGGATCTTGTGCCGGATGAGCAGGCAGTAGGGAAATTGCTTATACAGGTTGATAAAGATATAGATGCCATAGTTACAGTTGGAACTGGAAGCCTGAATGATTTATCAAAATTTGTAAGTTATAGAACAGGGATACCTTCTATTATTGTTGCCACTGCACCATCTATGGATGGATTTGCTTCAAATGGTGCAGCTCTTATAGTTGGAGATTTGAAAATAACTTATGAGGCTTCGGTGCCAAAGGCTGTAATTGGAGATGTGAACATACTTAAGAAGTCTCCGGAAGACATGATATTAGCTGGATTTGGTGATATATTGGGAAAATATTCGGCGCTAAACGATTGGAAGCTGAGCAAAGTTGTAAACGATGAATATTACTGTGATGTCACGGTGAAAATGGTGCAAAATTCTTTAAAAAAATGTATCGACAATGTGCATGGAATAAAGAAAAGAGAACCTGATGCAATAAAAAGTTTAATGGAAGCTTTGGTACTTACAGGAATAGCCATGAGCTTTGTTGGAAATTCAAGACCGGCGTCAGGCTGTGAGCACCATCTGGCGCACTATTTTGAGATGATGCTGCTGTTTGAGCATAAAAAGGCAATACTTCATGGAAGAAAAGTTGGTGTAAATACAGTTATAACGACTAAGTTGAGAGAAATGCTGTTAAGTGAAAATGTTGATTTTGATAGTGCAGTGTCTGCTGCTGAAGATTTTGATATTGATAAATGGACCCAAAAAGTTAATGATACGTTTAAAGAGGCGGCGAATGGAATTATTGAAATAAGCAGGAAAGATGAAACTACTTCCGTTGAAAAAAGAATTAAAAGAATTAATAGTATAAAGAAAAACAAGGAAAAGATAAAACAGATATTGAGTGAAATTCCGAAAACAAGTGAAATTCAGAACATACTCAGAGAAGCTGGAGCTCCAATATTTCCTGAAGAAATAGGAATAAAAAATGAACTTGTATTAGATGCGGTTTTGATGTCAAAGGAAATAAGAACCAGGTATACAGTACTGACTATGTTGTCAGATCTTGGACTTCTTCAAAAATTTGCAGGCGGCATAGTAGAATATTTAAATGGGGCAAGTGATTTAAATGAAAGATAAAGGCAGAATAAAAGTACATGGTGAGGCTGCTTCTAATTTGCTTGGCAGGATAAAGTGTTTCATATTTGATCTTGACGGCACGGTTTATCTCGGAGATAAAGTTTTGGAAGGCTCTATGGAGTTTTTCAAGATTCTTGATAAAAACAATATAAAATTCAAATGTTTTACCAATAATTCATCTAAAAATGCGGCAATGTATATAGAAAAGATAAAAAATATGGGTTATGATTTGAGAGATGATATGATGTTGATTTCAAATCAGGTAATAATCAGTCACATTAAGAATAATATGCCGGATAAAAAAGTATTTGTGCTTGGAAATAAATATTTAAAGGGAGATTTTGAAAAAGCAGGCATAAAATTGGTTGATGAAAATGCGGATATAGTTGTAGTTGGATTTGATACATCTCTTGAATATAAAAACGTATTAAAAGCATGCAGCTTTATAAGAAATGGTGCTGAATTTCTAGGAGTCAATCCCGACTTTAATTGTCCGGTTGAAAATGGATTTATGCCGGATTGTGGCTCAATATGCGCCATGATAACTGCATCAACTGGGGTTAAACCGGAGTTCTTTGGAAAGCCCTCCAAACATACATTGGGTTATATTGCAGCTGATACAGGCTTTGATGTAAAAGATATAGCTTTTGTTGGTGACAGATTATATACGGATATTGCAATAGGGAATGGAAATGAGTCAGTCACTATACTTGTACTTACAGGTGAGACAAAAGAGGAAGATCTTGAAAAGTCTGATATAAAACCAACGCTTGTATTTGATTCATTGCTTGAATTGAAAAATTTATTTTTAAAGATATAGTAGACTACTTATGAGGTATGTTGAAGTTGAATATCAAAATTGATACAATATTATTTGATATATTTTATAAGATAGAGGGGAAGCTATATGCAGGAATTAGTTCAATCAGTGGAAAGGGCACTATCTATTCTTGAAGTTTTGGCTGATTATGAGGATGGAATTGGAATTGCCGAAATTAGTGAGAAAGCAGGTTTGCATAAAAGTACCGTTTACAGATTGATAAATACTTTAATTCATAAAAACTATGTGGAGCAAAATCAGGATACAAGCAAGTATTTTCTAACTTTGAAGCTGTTTGAACTTGGAAGCAGAAAAATTGGTAAAATAGATCTTGCTCCTACTGCAAAACCATATTTGAAGGAACTTGTGGAAAAAACAGGGGAAGTTGTTCATCTTGTAGTTAGGGAAAAAAACCGTATAGTCTATATTGATAAGATAGAACCTGAAAAGTCAATAATGATGTATACACGAATAGGTATGAGCAAACCAATGTATTGTACAGCCATGGGCAAGGCAATAATGGCTGAACTCGAGGATGATGAAGTTGCAAAAATATGGAATGAAAGCGATAAAAAAGTATATACTGAAAATACAATAGTGAAACTTGAAGAATTAAAGGAAAATTTGAAAGATGTAAGATTAAAAGGTTATGCTATTGATAATCAGGAAGTCGAGAAGGGAATCATATGCCTTGGGGCTGTTATTAAAAATTACGATGGAGCCATATGCGGAGCTATAAGTGTATCTGGATCCATAATAACTTTGACTGATGAAAAAATTGAATATGTTTCAGAGCAGCTGGTTAAGTGTGCTAAAGATATCTCCAAAAAGCTTGGATATAAATACTGATGATTTTTAAGTATGGGTAATCAATATAAAAAAAATGTTGATCGCCCATATTTTTTTGCATATATACTTGAAATTTACAGCCATATTTTGTATAATAAAAGTAAATTCATAATATGAAACTATAGTTCACGATACGAATAAAACAAATGGAAGGGAATGATTAAAAAATGGAAATAAGATATGCGACTGATCCGGAAGATTCAAAAAAATATGATACGGAAGAGCTTAGGAAGCATTATCTGGTAGAGACAATATTTGAAGAGGACAAGATACTATTTACCTACAGTCATGTTGATAGAATAATATTTGGGGGAATAATGCCAAAGGAAAAAGAGCTTAAACTTGAGGCTGGAAAGGAACTTGGAGTTGACTATTTCCTTGAAAGAAGAGAACTTGGCATAATAAATATAGGAGACGAGGGTGAAATTACAGCAGATGGTACAACCTATACCATGAAAAAATACGATGGAATTTACATAGGAAAAGGAACAAAAAATGTAACATTCAAATCAGCAAATCCATCTGCACCTGCAAAATTTTATGCGGCATCTTCACCAGCACACAAAACTTACAAAACAGTTCATATAGATTTTCAAAAGGCAGAGCATACAAAAACAGGAAACTGTGAAAATTCAAATGAAAGAGTAATAAACAAATATATAAATCCAAGCGTTCTTGAGACATGCCAACTTCAAATGGGGATGACAGCACTTGAGGCAAATAATATGTGGAACACAATGCCTGTTCATACTCACGATAGAAGAATGGAAGTATACTTTTACTTTGAACTTGGAGAAAATGACAGGGTATTTCATCTCATGGGAAAACCACAGGAAACAAGACACATAATAATGAAAAACGAGCAGGCGGTTATATCTCCAAGTTGGTCAATTCATGCAGGAGTAGGAACAAAGAATTATATTTTTATATGGGCAATGTGTGGTGAAAACCAGTCATATGATGATATGGATAATATAGAAACCAAGAGTTTAAGATAGAGCTTTACAATACAAGGGAGTGAATGATATGGATGAAGGACTAAAAAATTTTTCATTGGATTTTTTTAAATTGAAAGGTAAAGTTGCAATTGTTACTGGAGGAAATACTGGACTTGGACAGGCATATTCTGCAGCACTTGCAAAAGCGGGAGCTGATCTTTTCATAGTAACTCATAACAGCAGTTTTGATGAGATAAAGGAATTTGCAGAGTCGCAGGGTGTAAGGGTCGGGTTTTATAAAACCGATCTCAGCAAAAAAGAGAACGCAAAGGCAGTTGTAGATAAATGCATTGAAAGGTTTGGAAAAGTAGACATACTCATAAATAATGCAGGAACTATAAAAAGATCCCCTCTTCTTGAATATAAGGATGAGGATTGGAAAACTGTAATTGATATAAATCTGAATGCAGTGTATTATTTGAGCATGGCGGCAGCTTCTTATATGGTAAAACAGAAATCCGGAAAAATAGTAAATGTATGTTCAATGCTTAGTTTCCAGGGAGGAAAATTTGTACCTGCATATACTGCAAGCAAGCATGCTGTTGCAGGACTTACAAAAGCCTTTGCGAGCGAACTTGCGGCCTATAATGTCCAAACAAATGGAATTGCACCGGGATATATAGAAACAGCAAATACAGAACCTATAAGAAGAAATAAAGAGAGAAGTAACGAAATACTTTCAAGAATACCGGCAAATCATTGGGCAAAACCATCAGAATTAATGGGTGCAATGGTATTTTTGTGTTCGAGTGCGTCTGATTATGTAAATGGACATATACTTGCAGTAGATGGTGGATGGCTTGTTAGGTAATAATATATATGTTGTTTCAGAATAAAAATGTTTTTTTGAACAGCATGTACTTATGATCAGCATAATTGTTCACGTGAACAATTATGCTGATTACAAAATATTAGAAGAGGAGTGAGTGTATTGAAAGAATACTCAAAATGGATGGCTGATTCAATTATTGAAAAAAACATAAATTTGACAGATCACTGGGGATATGAATATGGATTGACATTGGATGGAATAGCCAGGGTATGGCAAAGTACAGGCGACGAAAAGTATTTTGATTTCATTGAAAAGGTTATGAATGCATTTATAAAAGAAGATGGGACTATAGAAGGATACAGGGAGGATGAATACAATCTTGATCATTTGAACAATGGAAAAATTTTAATTACCTTATACAAGGCAACGAAGAAAGAAAAATATTTAAAGGCACTTAAACTTTTGAGGGCACAGATAGATAGACAGCCAAGAACTAAAGAAGGTATATTTTGGCATAAAAAAATGTATCCAAATCAAGTATGGCTTGACGGACTTTACATGGGTGCAACTTTTTATGCCAAGTATATAAAAGAATTTGGAGATGAATCAGAATTTGATGATGTTGCATCACAATTTATAAAATGTGAAAAAAATTTAAAGGATGAAAAAACGGGGCTTCTATACCATGCGTGGGATGAATCAAGGAAAATGTATTGGGCCGACAAGAATACGGGATTGTCACCACACTTTTGGGGAAGGTCAATGGGATGGTATGTAATGGCTCTTGCTGATACTATAGAAGTTCTGCCGGAGAAAAACAGTTATAGAGAAAAACTCATTGAAATTTTTAATGATTGCATACAGGCTTTGCTTAAGGTTCAGGATAAAGATACGAATGAATGGTATCAAGTGCTTGATCAGGGAGCAAGAAAGGGAAATTATATAGAGGCTTCAGGGTCATGTATGATAGCGTATTCATTACTAAAAGGCACCAGAAAAGGATACTTGTCCGAAGAACTGATTAAAAAGGCAGAAGAATCCTACAAGGGTCTTATTAGGGAATTCGTATCGGAAACTAAAGATGGATTCATAAATCTAAACAAAATATGTTCAGTAGCTGGACTCGGTGGAAAAACAAGAAGAGACGGTAGTTTTGCGTATTATATAAGCGAACCAATAGTCAGCAATGAGCCAAAAGGACTCGGTCCATTTTTGCTTGCGTCAGCAGAATATGAATTACTTCAATAATATGTAAAAGATCGGTACAAATAAAAAGTAAATATGATTTAAATTTTATTGGAGGGAACAAATTATGAAAGAGAGAATAAAGTTAAGAAATATAATAGGTTATTCCAGTATAAATTTTCTTGGAAGTGGGGCACAGGGGTTAATGTCTGCATGGCTGATGTATTTTTATACAAGCTTTTGTGGAATAAACCCGGTAAAGGCAGGACTTATATTTTCAATTGCAAGGCTTGTAGATGCAGTTGGAAATCCAGTTATAGGTTTTATAAGCGACAGTCTTGGAAGAACTGCACTAGGAAAGAAATTTGGAAGAAGAAAACCAATTATTTTCATAGGAATAGTTGGAATTGCAATTATATTCCCGGTACTGTGGCTTCCGTATAAATCCTTTTCATTCTATTTTATCTGTAATTTTATATATGAGATATCATACACTTTGATTTTCGTACCAGGTACAACGCTTCCTGCAGAGATGACACAAAGTGCAGCAGAAAAAGCAAAATTAATTGGTGGAAAGCAATATTGTGGAACTATAGCCAATGTTCTCACAGGATTTTTGACGGCACATCTCTTTGTTAAGTATGGAAAAAGCTCTGTTGATGCATTTAGGTATATAGGTTTGATTTATGGAGCAATAGTTACAGTGGCATTGATTTTCTTCATTTTAAATGTATATGAAAGAGATCCTGAGACAGTTATATACGAAGATGCAGCTGGATCACTGAAAGAGATATTTAGAAAACTTGGAATAGATATATCTTCAAGTATGAGAAATAGATCATTTAGACTTCATACTGTAATGTGGTTTTTGGGAAGTGTATTCAAGCAGCTTGCAGGAGGAGTGCTTACTTACTTTGCAATATATGTTGTTGGAGTATCAACTGTAGTACTGTCTAATGTAAACGGTGTATCGTCAATTATTTCCTGTATTGCACTATTTGTATATATAATACTTGCATACAAATATGGAGGGCCTAAAACTTATAGAATAGGATCTACAATAGTTTTTGCAGCCAGTGCAGGTTATCTGTATCTTTCACTTGTCGGATACAATTCAATGACGATTGTATTGTTTGTAACGTTTGCCATAGTTCATCTTATAGGAAAAACTGCGGTGGATTATGTTCCTACCTATCAAATGGGATTTATAGCAGATATAGATGAAGCTATAACTATGAAGAGAAGAGAAGGGGTTTACAATGGAGTAAACGGTTTATTTGGAAAATTGGCCTCTGCAATTGAACCTTTTGTACTTGGAGTTGTTCTGTCAGGTTTTGGATTCAAGGCTGCAAATGCAAAAAAGCATATATTCCCTGTCCAGCCGCACAGTGCAATTGTTGGAATAGCTGTAGTTACAATAGTTGTTCCTATCGTACTTCTTGCAATAGCATGGATTGCATCAAAGAGGTTTAAACTCACAAAGGAAACACATAAACTTCTCGTAGATGAAGTTGAGAGAATAAAAGCAGGTGGAGAAAAAGAAGATGTTACTGAAGAAGCAAAAAATGCTGTTGAGGAATTAACAGGATGGCAATATGACAAGTGTTTTGGCAATAATAATGTGGCATATACAAACAAAAATAATATTGACAATGCTAGTAGAGTATAGAGGTGAGCCTTTATGGAAGAAATAAAACAGTGGAAAAATATATGCAAGGCTAAAAGTATAGTGGAAATTTTAAATAAAAAACACTTCAAGGCTTCTTATGTAGAAACTTTGGAACAGGGGAAAAATCTCCTGCTTTCAATGATAGAGGAAAATTCAACTGTGGCAATAGGAGGATCTGAAACACTTGCCGTCATGAATCTTGTGGAAATTTTGAGAAAGGGAAAGTATAAATTCTTTGACAGATACAATAAAAGTCTTCCTTTTGATCCTGACATAGTAGAAATTCATAGAAAGTCACTTACAGCAGATTATCTTATAACAGGAACAAATGCCATAACTAAAAATGGGGAACTTGTGAATACAGATTGTACAGGAAACAGAGTGGCACCTATGATATTCGGTCCTAAAAATGTCATAATAGTATGCGGTGTAAACAAAATAGTTGAAAACATAGATGATGCTTTTAAGAGAATAAGGGAGATTGCCCCTATGAATTCCAAAAGAATACACCATGAAACTCCCTGTGTTGAAACAGGATTTTGTACAGACTGTGACTGCAAAAAAAGGATATGTAATTTCACTACGATAATTCATAATGGGATAAAGTTTGAAGGAAGAATAAAAATTATAATAGTAGCTCAGGAATTAGGCTATTAAGGGGGGATCTGTAATGCTGGAACTGCTTTGTCTGACTTCCACATCGGCTTCTTTTGAAATAACCAGCAGCAGTTGTTTTTACTGTGATGAGAAAGCTGATATTTATGTAAATGATAAAAGGGTATTCGAAGTAAAACAAAATGTATTTACACTAAATAATTTAAAGCCAAGCACAGAATACACTGTATGGTCACAGAATTCGAAAACTAAAGAAAAAAGCGAAAAAATCAGTATAAAAACAAATGAGGAATCTGGTTTTGTTGATGTAAGGAACTTTGGAGCAGTAGGAGACGGAAAAAGTGTAGACACATGTTTTTTACAGGCGGCAATAGCAAGTTGTCCTAAAAATGGAAGAGTTATAGTCAAAAAAGGGATTTATCTGACTGGACCTCTATTTTTAAAAAGTGATATAACTATTGAACTTCAAGAAGGGGCAGTACTTTTAGGATTAAAAGATAGAAAGGACTATCCTATACTTCAAGGGACAGTCAAAGGACAGAAGGATGAATTCTATCTTGGATCCTGGGAAGGCTGTGAGCAGGATATATTTGCCAGCCTTATTACAGGAATAGGGGTGTCAAATGTAAATATTACAGGCAAGGGTGTAATTGATGGAAATGCTGATTTTGACACATGGTGGTACAAACCCAAGGAGAAAAATATTGCCTACAGACCAAGAACAGTATATATAAATAACTGTAGTAATATACTGCTTCAGGGAGTTACCATAAAAAATTCTCCATCATGGACAATTCATCCTTTAATGTCCAGGCATTTAAAATTTATAAATCTAAATATAGAGAATCCCTTTGATGCTCCAAATACCGATGCACTTGATCCTGAGTCCTGCGAAGACGTACTAATTTGTGGAGATGTGTTTTCGGTGGGAGATGATTGTATTGCAATAAAATCGGGAAAAATTGCAAGAGCTCAAAAAGACCCTGTGCCATCTAAGAATATAAAGGTAAGAAACTGTAGTATGAAATCGGGACATGGGGCAGTTGTAATAGGAAGTGAAATGTCATCTGGTGTTATGGATGTTTTCATAGAAAAATGCATTTTTGATGAAACAGACAGGGGACTTAGAGTAAAGACGAGAAGGGGAAGAGGTTCAAAGGGAATTATAGACAATATTTGCCTCAAGAATGTTGAGATGAACAAGGTTTTAACTCCATTTGCCGTAAACTGTTTTTATTTTTGTGATTCGGATGGAAAGACGGAATATGTATGGAGCAAGGAAAAGCTTCCGGTTGACTGTAATACTCCATATGTTGGAAAAATAAACATAGAAGATGTGGTTTGCAAAAATTCTTCAGTTTGTGCTGCATTTATGTATGGACTTCCAGAAAGAAAAATTGAAAAAGTTCAAATGAAGAATGTATTTGTAGATTTTGATGAAAATGCCAAAGAAGGATATGCGGATATGATGAGCTTTATCCAGCCTATGAAAAAAAATGGAATGTACTTCAATAATATAAAGAACCTGTTGCTTGATAATGTAAAGGTGAAAAATTCACTTACAGAGGATGTTGAAAAGTCAAATATAGAAAAGTATTTTAGAAATTAAATAGGGGGAGATGAAATGAAAAAAAGTGTGTGGCAATTCTCACGAAAGGCAATTATAGGGGTTATGGCCTCATCCATGGTAATGGTTCCGGTTTTCGGAGTCAGTGCAGCTTCAAATTATACTTCTAAAAATAGTATCTCGGTTTTATCTCAGAACAATGATCAGGTTCAAATAACTGAAAGTTCAGGATGGCTTGAGTCTGCAAATGTAGAATGGAAACCTGTATCGGAAGCTTCCGGATATAATGTCTATTTCAAGTCTAAAAGTGATCCTGATTCAAGTTACAAAAAATTGGACAGTGAATTGATAAGACAGTATGCTTCATATTTTAGGGCTGATGTATTAGGGCTTGAGAAAGGGGAATATGTACTGAAGATAGTTCCTATTATAAATGGACATTTGGATAGTTCCAAGGAGTCTGTTACCCAAACTCTAAGCGTTGCTCAAAACAAAAGAGAGGGATTTGGATTTTCAGCAGCGTCGCCTATGGGTACAGCATCAGGTGGATATAATGATGATGGTACTCTTCCAGAGGATGCAAAAGTACTGTATATAACACCGTATAATGTAAACACTGTAACAGCTGAGGTTATTACAAACAACAAGGGTTCCAAAACACAGTGCACCGGGCTTACTGATATTCTGGCAAAACGTCAAAAGGGATATGACAAAACACATCTTGTAATTCGTATGATAGGACAGGTTAAATCATCTCAAATAAAGGGACTTAACGGAAATGGATATCTTCAGCTTAAAGGATGTTATAATGTAACTTTTGAAGGTGTTGGGAAAGATGCTACAGCGTATGGATGGGGATTTCTTGTGAGAAGTGCACACAATGTGGAAATTAGAAATATTGGAATAATGCTTTTCCCGGACGATGCAGTCTCTCTTGATACGAACAATGAAAATATATGGATTCACAACAATGACTTTTTCTATGGTACTGCAGGTGGAGATGCAGATCAGGCAAAAGGTGACGGTTCCTGTGATATAAAGAAAAATTCAACTTATGTTACTGTTTCTTACAATCATTTCTATGATTCGGGGAAGACTTCTCTTTGCGGAATGGGGGACAAGGAAAAGTTTTTTGTGACATATCATCATAACTGGTTTGATCATTCAGATTCAAGGCATCCACGCATAAGAGTTGGTAGTATTCACATATACAACAACTATTTTGATGGAAATTCAAAGTATGGTGTAGGTGTAACAATGGGTGGTTCTGCGTTTGTTGAGGCAAATTACTTTAGAAACTGCAAAGATCCTATGTTGATTTCACGTCAGGGCACGGATGTATATAAAAATGCCAAGGGTACTTTTTCAGGTGAAGACGGAGGAATGATAAAGGCATACAACAACAGAGTAGAAGGGGCGGAAAGACTTGTTTATGCAAATCAGGATTCATCACAGTTTGATGCCTATCTTGCAAAGTCGAGAGATGAAAAGGTACCAGCTTCCTATAAAACAGCAGCCGGGGGAAATACCTATGATAACTTTGATACAAGTTCATCTATGTATAAATACAGTGTTGATTTACCAGAGAATGTAAAGACAATTGTTACTACCTATGCAGGGAGAGTAGATGGAGGTGATTTTTCGTGGAAATTTGCGGATACTGATGATGGAAGCTATTCTATGGACAAAAATCTTATGAGCAAAATAAGGGGCTATCAGTCAGGAATAGTATCATTTGGAGAAAATTTAATACAAGTGAATAAAAAGTACAACAACAGTGCAAGTTTAAATTCAACAGGAGTTGAAGTATACGTATCTCCAAATGGAAAGTCACAAAATAGTGGAACTTATGACAATCCTGTAGATTTATTAACTGCTTTATCAAAGGTGGAAAATGGAAAGGCAAGTTCAATCATTTTAAAGGATGGAACCTATACATTTGATAAACAGATAACGATAAATGCAAGTGGAAGAAGTGATGCACCAAATGTATTAAAATCCATGAGCGGTTCAAATGTAATATTGGATTTTTCAAAAGAACCGTATAATACAAGTGATACCTCCAAAAATGACAGAGGAATTCAACTTAATGGAGACTACTGGAATATATCAGGAATTAGGATAAAGGATGCGGCAGACAATGGAATGATGCTTTCAGGAAGTCACAATGTAATTGAGAGATGTATATTTGATGGAAATAAGGATTCAGGACTTCAAATAAGCAGAAGCAGTTCATCTGTAACTGATTTTAACAAATTTCCAAGCTATAACAAAGTAATAAACTGTACTTCCAAAAACAATTGTGATCCTGCAACTTATGAGAATGCAGATGGATTTGCAGCAAAGCTTACTTGTGGTAATGGAAATGTTTTTAATGGATGTTTGTCTTACAATAACAGTGATGATGGATGGGATCTTTATGCAAAGAAAGCAACAGGTTCAATAGGGGTAGTTACAATAGAAAATTGTATTTCCATGAGAAATGGCAGAACAGAAGATGGAAAAACAAAATCAAGTTGTGATGGGAATGGATTTAAACTTGGTGGATCTGGAGTACCAACGCCACACAAGATTATAAACTGTCTTGCGATAGAAAATCTTCACCATGGTTTTACAGACAACAACAATCCTTCCGCTCTTCAAGTTGTAAATTGTACAGCTTTTGATAATAATCAGGGAGGCGGTAAAAACAATTTTAGTTTGTACAGATGCAAAAATGCCACCTTGTCGAATTCAATTTCATATACAACCAATGGTACATCCGATAAATTGCAAAATTTAACAGGGGATCACATTGTATATACAAACAGTAAAAAATGGTATAAGGTAACTAACAAGCAGAGTGTAGATGTAAAGAATTCCAATGAAAGAGGCGAAGCTATTTCAAATGGAATACAAAAATCTGATTTTATAAACACCAATATTCCTGCTGTGGGAACTGATTTTGATAAAGTTTGGAGAAATACAGATGGAACTTTAAACACAGGCGGAACATGTATAATATCACCTAAAAGTCAATACGGAAAATTTTCAAGTGATGGTGGCGTAATTGGAGCAAGATTTTAAATTAAAAAGGGATGAGACACTAAAATTTTTAATGTCTCATCCCTTTTACTTATTTTACAGTGCCCTTTAAATCATATAATGTTTGAGATCTCATATTATCCATACCGCCAAAGCCACTGTCTTTAGAGTCTTTGTTTGTTTGATTTTTCTTTGAACTTGTGTTGTTCCATAAATCTTCAGAAACTTTTTTCCCGTTTTTCTGAATCCAGGACATGATTTGGCTGGAATCTCTACCATCCATTCCTCCCGAGAGGACATATCTTACTTCACCTTTTTTTACAAGTTCTTTAAACTGACTTAATGTAAGTATTTTGTCAGAACCTGAGAAGCCTCCAAGAGCCATTACGCTTTGACCGCTTTCCAAGATTATACTCCCTGCAGTATTGGAACTTGATACAACAAGTGCATACTTTGAGTTGGAAGCGTTCTTTTCAAGAAAACTTATAAGCGTGCTGTTTGCATTCTCAGCACCCATTTTTCCACCGCCTGTACCGCCAGGTCCATGTTTTGAGTTATCACTGTTTGATAAAAGTTCAAGCCCGCCGGCAGGAATTGATCCATTTACAGAGTGAGTTATGGTAGCAGAAGCGCCTATAGCAGGTGTAGTCAGAATTCCAACAAGGGATACAGCGGTAAGTATCTTTGCGGTATTTAAGCTTTTATTTTTTATAAAACTAAACAGTATAAGTAAAGCTGATGCTCCAAAGCATAAGATTATAGCTGCAATTATTACTGCTTTTATTGAAGCGGAAATACTGCTTGCAAAGTATGACAGCATAACAAGATGAACGATTCCCTCTATTATAAAACTTACGGGGAGAATAAATGATTTTATGCCGCCCTGTTTATAAAGCTTCCACATAGAGGTAATTCCAATTCCGGACAGTGCTGCAGCTGGAGGTGCCATCATAGTAAGATAATACGGATGGAACAGTCCCTTTGTGTAACTAAAATATATAAATTCTGGAAAAAACCATAAAAACCACAATATAAGGTCAAGTTTTTTCTTGTTATTGAAGGAACCTTTTAATTTTTCCACCAGTGCTGCTGCTATAAATCCTATAAAAGCAAGAGGTATAAACCAGACTATCTGATCGGACAGTACATTTTTTGAAAACAATCGTGCAACTCCAGCTTCAGTTTGTCCTCCGAAACTTCCGGAAAGGCCTGACATTCCTCCGCCGGGTCCGCCGCTTGGCATGCCGGATTTTCCTTTGAAATTTTTACCTGATTTGTTTTGGCCTCCTCCAAAGTTTGGCTTTTCTCCGGAATTACCTTGAGGGTTTGACATACTAGGAGAGGCATTTTGTTTACCACTTTGGCTGCTATTTGCACCTGATTGTGAAGAGTTTGTTGAATTCATTTCAGGAGGCTTCATCTGATTGTTTCCTGATTTTTTGGAACCATTTCCAGGAGCACCGCCCGTACCCATGCCGCCGCTGGAACTGCTTAATCTTTCAAGACCATTATGTCCAAATATGAGCTCCATAACAGTGTTATTTGTACTGCTGCCAACAAAAGGTCTGTATTTTGAAGGAACAAGATCTACTGCAAAAGCCCAGGAAAGAGATATTACAAGTAATACCAAAGTTCCTACAGCAAGATGAATGATTCTTTTCTTTAGAGGCAGTGCAGCTGAAATCAAGTAGGTTATATATATTGCAGGTCCTACCATATATGCCTCAAGCATTTTTATGTTAAATCCGAGACCGACAAGTACAAGACTTATTATCAGGTATTTCAGTTTTCCCTGTTCTGCTGCCTTTGACAGGAACATACAGGAAATTAGCAAAAATACGACCAAAAGATTGTCTACAGTGTTATTTCTGCTTGCAGCTACAAATACAGGTGTAACACACAGACACAGGGCTGATATTATTCCAGAAGAAAATCCAAAAGATCTTTTTACCATATAGTAGATTAGGCCTACTGATATTACACCGGCCAGAGCCTGTGGCAGAAGTATGCTCATGCCGCTGAAACCAAATATTTTTGCAGATATTGTCTGTATCCAGAACCCTAAAGGTGGTTTGTCTATAGATACAAAACCAGCAGGATCGAAAGATACAAAGAAGAAATTTTTAAAATTCATCATCATACTTTTTACACCAGAGGCGTAGTACTCATTTGCATATCCTTCTATAGCTAAATTTGCAAAATTCAGTATTGCAGATAATAAAATTACAAGAGATATTGCAATCCTTTCTTTTGTAAGTTTAAGTTTTCCCATAAAGTTTCCTCCTTAGTTAAAAACCCAGATTTTATATAGTATGAAGTTAACAATCTGAGCTGCCAGTGTTACTATTATTTTGGCAATGTACAAGTTAAATCCGAAATTATTTATGAGGAATTTCATAAATATTACTGTGATTAATAGGGACAATATGTTTACAACTATAAATTGTAAAAGTTCATGTGAGACTTTCTTGTTATCACCATTTGACTCAAATGTCCATTTTTTGTTGAATATAAAGCTGTTTGCCACGCCAAAGCTGTATCCGATTATCTGACTTATAGTGTAATATACTCCGAATATACTGCTGCATATTGTAAATACAATAAAATCCACCAGAGTATTTATCACTCCTGTTGCAGAAAATCTACTAAAAAGTTTTAATTTTCCATTGAATATGGAATCCACTGTTTTAACTATTTGATTCATGATTATCACATGCCTTGTTTTTATTTATTATATTTTTGATTATATAGTTGGGTCTGTTTTTACTTTCGTCAAATATTCTTCCGAGATATTGTCCCATCACTCCAATACATGAAAGCACTATACCAAACATTAAAAAGTTTATGCCTATTATTAAGCCAAAGTTGACTATGGAAGTCCCTGAGATTATATATCTTATTAAAAGTGCGATTATACATACAGCTCCTAAAAATAAAGAGGCTGCTCCAATATACAAAGATAAAATAAGTGGTTTATATGAAAAAGAAGTTATTCCGTCAAGTGCAAGTTTGAGCATTTTTTTTAGGGGATATTTGCTGTCGCCTGCGAATCGTTCATGTCTTGTAAATTTTACCGAAGTTTGATTAAAGCCAATCCAGCTTACAAGACCGCGTACGTATCTGTTCCTTTCAGGAAGTGAATTAAGCACATTGCATACTTTTCTGTCTATGAGTCTGAAATCACCAGTGTCTACAGGGATACTTATGCTTGTCATGCTGTCTAAAATTCTGTAGAAAGTTTTTGCAGTAAATTTTTTAAAAAAGCTTTCACCCTGGCGTTTTTCCCTTTGGCCGTAAACTACGTCGTATCCTTCTTTCCATTTTTGAATCATCTCTAAAATGACCTCGGGAGGATCTTGAAGGTCGGCGTCTATTACAATAACTGCCTTTCCACAAGAATTTTCCATACCTGCCGTTATTGCACACTGATGACCGAAATTTCTTGAGAAATTAATAAGCTTTATATTTTTATCCCTTTCACAGATTTTTTGAGTAAGTTCAATTGTATTGTCATGACTTCCGTCATTTATAAATATGATTTCATAATTTTCATTAGTAGAGTCCATTATGGTTTTTAATCTCGAATAAGTTTCATTAATTACGAGTTCTTCATTGTACAGGGGAACTACAATAGAATAAATTATGTTTGTAGCCATTTCTTTCACCTCAATTCAACTTTAATAATTATACTTATCATTTTGTATATTTAACCTTAAAAAAGCCTTAAAATGACCAGAAATAAATGTAAATTAAATTTGAATATTGTATATGATACTTCATAAGTTCAAGTTATAATATATAATAAAACAGGAGGTAGCGTTTATGAGATTACTTTTAGTTGAAGATGAAGTTATGCTTTCTGATGCACTTGTTTATATTTTAAAAAAGAACAATTATAATGTAGATACAGCCTACGATGGAATTGAAGCCGAGGAGATGGCGGAAACACAGATATATGATTTGATAATACTTGACAGAATGCTTCCTGGGAAAGATGGAATAGATGTATTAAAGGAACTTAGAAAGAAGGAAATTGGGGTGCCGGTTATAATACTCACCGCCATGGATTCAGTTGGCAGCAGAGTCGAGGGGCTTGACAGCGGAGCTGATGATTATCTTGTAAAACCATTTTCTACAGATGAGCTTTTAGCAAGGATAAGGGCACTTGGAAGGCGGCATATAAATTTTATTCAGGATAATAGTATTGAACTTTCTTCCATGTGCTTTGATCCTTTGAGAGGTGAGATAGAATGTCATGGAAAGAAGATAAAGCTTACATCAAAAGAATCACATCTGTTTGAACTGCTTGTGAGAAATAAAAATCAGGTTATAACCAAGGATCAGATTTTAGACAGAGTATGGGGTATTGATTCCGATATAGAAATGAACAACAATATAGAAGTGTATTTCTCACATTTAAGAAAAAAACTAAGGTCGATAAACAGCAGTGTAGTTATAGAAACAGTTAGAGGAATAGGGTATTGTTTGAGAGAGGATTAAATTATGTTTCGTAAGCTGAAAATAGAACTTATATTGATAAATTTAATACTTACAGGTTTGGTGCTTGTTACGATATTTTCAGGCATATATGTGATGATGAAAAAAAGCTCGGATAATTCCGCTTACATGAGAATGGAGAAAATAGCGGAAAATGGGAATGTGCCGCCTCCAGGTCCGCGTGAAGACAGGTTTGACTCACTTAGGGACATAGTTGTGAAAACAGATAAACTTGGAAATGCTGGAGAGATGCATTTGAACTCAAATTTATCCGTTGATGAGGCAAGGGAGATATCAAAAAAGGTATTTTACATAAAAAGTGAAAAAGGTTCTATAGATTACAATGGTTTTTCTTTGAGGTATATAAAGGTTCCCAAAAGTTATGGTTTTATTATGGTATTTTCGGATAAGTTCTTCGATAATCAGGTAATGAAGCGCTTGATTATCATATCCATAATAGTATGTACCATAAGCCTTGTGCTTGTATTTGTAATTAGTCTTTTTCTGGCAAATACATCACTTAAACCTATAATAGACGCCTGGAAAAAACAGCAGGCTTTTGTTGCAGATGCATCCCATGAGCTGAGGACACCCTTGGCTGTCATAAGTACGAATCTTGAAATAGTTATGGAAGATAATAATGAGAGTGTTGGAAATCAGAGAAAGTGGCTTGAAAATATAAGCCTTGAAACAAAAAGAATGACGAAGCTTATAGAAGATTTGCTTTTCCTTGCACGGTCTGACTCTAAAAAATTATTGAAGTTTGCCGAATTTAATTTGAGCAGAACTGCTGAAAAATCTATTGCTTCTTTTGAAGCTGTAGCTATAAAACACGGTATAATTTTAAAAAAGGATATAGAACCTGAAGTGATTTTTCGGGGAAATGAAGGACGCATAAAACAGCTTATAGTAATACTCTTTGATAATGCAGTGAAGCATACCAAGGAAGGTGGATGTATCCAGTTAAAGGTACACAGGGATAAAAACAGGACGGAAATAACTGTATCCGATACGGGAGAAGGAATATCAGAAGAATATATAGACAAGATTTTCGACAGATTTTACAAAATAGATAAATCAAGATCAAAAAGAGGCGGTAATTTTGGGCTTGGACTTTCAATTGCAAAGAGCATTGTTCAAGAGCATAATGGAAATATAGATGTTTCAAGCGTTGTTGGAAAAGGTACTACATTTAAGATTGTATTTTGAAATATAAATAGTTTATCATTAATGGCGGATTCATATAATTAGATTTGTATGGATGCGCTGTTTTTATATTGCTTTATATACAAAATATCCATACTTTATTTTAAATTGTAGTGATATTTGAAATAAAGTATGGATATGATAAAGAATCTAGAAATATCTATGTCTCAAGGCGGGTCTTTATTTTAATTTTTGTATGGAATGAGATTTGCTATTTAAAAATAATGAACAGGGGTGTAATTTATGGGATTGTCAGATAGGCTTTTATGTTTGATAAATACAGAAAACAAGAAGAATCCATATGTAGATACCAAACTTGCAAAGATGCTGTCTACTGCACGTGAAAATGTTACTGCAATGAGAAAGGAGTTGAATATACCAAACTCTAGGGAAAGGAGGAGACCTTATTTAGAAAATGCCGTTGAAACTATATTGGAAGGAAATGAAAGCATATCTATTTCTGACGCTACAAAGCAGCTTGTTAATTATGGATTCAATGTCTCGAGGCATGTAGTGGAGGAAATATTAAAAGGAAGAAAGACTGGTCAGAAAACTGCTTGTTTTGATACAGACCCATTTCAAAGTTTGATTGGCGGGGCAAAAAGTTTGAAAACATGTATAACCCAGGCTAAAGCTGCAGTATTATATCCGCCTTTGGGATTGCCTACATTAATTATAGGCGAAAGTGGAGTTGGTAAAACTCAGTTTGCAGAAATAATGTATAAATTTGCTTCTTCCAAATGGTCTTTGCCAGGTAAATTGCCATTTGTAGTTTTTAACTGTGCGGATTATGGAGATAATCCCCAACTTCTTCTTTCTGTATTGTATGGTTATAAAAAGGGTACATTTACAGGAGCTAATGAGGACAAGGAAGGAATTGTAGAGACCGCAAACAATGGTATTTTATTTTTGGATGAAATTCACAGGCTTCCACCCAAGGGGCAGGAAATGTTGTTCTCGATATTGGACAGGGGTGTTTTTAGAAGACTCGGGGAAACCAATGTTGAAAGAAAAGTAAATATGATGCTTATAGGTGCTACTACCGAGGATATTCAATCGAGCTTATTGGTAACCTTCAGAAGGCGCATACCGATGATAATAACCATACCAACACTGCAGCAAAGATCTGTTGTGGAAAGGATTCAGCTTATACAATATTTTTTTCAGCAGGAATGTAATAGAATAAATATAAAAATTTTCGTAGAGGCAAAAGTTATTGAAATATTTGCTGTATCAAAATTCAATGGAAATATTGGAGAATTGAAAAGTAAAATACAGGTTACATGTGCAAGGGCATTTATGAAATATATCAATGAAGTTCAAGAAACAATATTAATAAATACAAGTGAAATTTTCAATCAGTTTGTAGAATATAAAAATTTAAATTTGGAAGGCTCGGATATGATTCAGGCCAGAAGTTATGCAAAAGATATGATATTTGTTCCGTTTTTAGATAATGAGATTAGTATTTCAAAGCATATGGAAAATGACGAGTATTCACTTCCAAAGGATTTTTATAAGAAGATAGAACAAAAATATTACGAACTCAAAAATGACAATATGGGTTCTGAAGATATAGAAAGAGTATTGTGGAAATTTGTGAACAAGCAATTCAAAAAACTTGAGTTTACAGACAATAAAAACAATATATTTTCTTTAAGCGAACTTGTTAGTTTGGTGGATATAGGAATATTAAAAGCTGTAGATAAACTTAGAAGTATTATGGAGGAGGAATATTCCAATTGTAAATTTAATGAAAGAATATTTACCTGCCTTGCAATTCATCTTCAGGAAACAATGACTAGATTAAGATTGAACAGACCAATAATAAACATGAATTTGTCCAAAATAAAAAAAGAAATACATGTTGAATATGAGCTGGCTGAGAGGTTTGGTTTGTATTTTGGAAAAATAAAAAAGGTTACTGTACCGAAAGATGAAGTAGGATTCATAGCAATGTATATAAAATCGGCAGTCCAGGATAAATTTATAGAAAATCATGTTGGAGTTATAATTATATCCCATGGCAGGATAGCCAGCGAAATTATAAATGTAGTAAATACTCTTCTCAATACAGATTTTCCGGTGGCAATTGATATGCCTTTAACTGAAAATCCATCAGTGACCTATGAAAGAATTATAGATGTTTCTAGAAAAGTGGACAATGGACGTGGAATATTGTTTCTTGTTGATATGGGATCACTCGTAAATGCAGGCGATATAGTTTCTGAAAAATTGAATATAAAGACCAGGACAATTGATAAAATTGATTTGCTTACAGTTATTGAAGCAGTGAGAAAAGCATCCACCTCAGAAAATGACCTGGACAGTATATATTTTAATTTAATTCAATCAAGATATGGATATTCACCTTTACATATAAATGTAAACAACTGCAGCAAACAACCTGCAATATTGACGCTGTGTTTGACGGGCAGGGGAACCGCTAGACGTATACGTGAACAAATTTACAGCAGGTATAAAAATATAAGGATTTTTGAAATTGGAATTATGGACAACTCATTCTCAACAAAATTAGAGCAAATAAAGCAGGAATATAGGATAGTTGCAGCTATAGGCACTATAAATCCGGAAATTGAAGGCATAAATTTTATACCGTATGAACCTGATTCGTTTAATCATAGAATAAGAAAGCTGGATTTCTTTTTATACTCCAGCAATAAAAACGACTTGAATGCTGTAATAAATGAAGATTTAATTTTGTTTGAACCTAATATTTCTGACAAGGACAAATTAGTTGATGTTATGTGTTCCTTTTTAATCAATAACGGATATGTTAATAAAAAGTTTATCGATTCTGTTTTGAAAAGGGAAAATATATCATCCACGTTTTGCAAAGGGGGATTGGCACTTCCACATGGAGATTTTTCAGAAGTTATGAAATCAGCAATTGTTTTTGCAAAACTCAAGTCACCTATCGAATGGGACGGGGGAAAGGCTTCAATAGTTTGCCTTCCAGCATTGAGGATAAATGATAAAAAGATTGTGATGAAGCTTTTGAAACCGTTTTTAAATATGGATTTCATGGATAAATTGAAAAAGTCTCGTGGGGCTTTTGAATTTAAAAATATAGTGTTGAATGAAATAGAGAAGTCACAAAAATAAAAATCTAAAATATTGACAAAAGGAAGTGATCTTAAGATGCTTGATTCAAATTTGATTTTATTAAATACAAAGGCGGAAAGACCAGAGGATGTAATAAATACGTTGGGAAAAATTATGTTGTCAAAGACATATGTTAAAGAGGATTATGTAGATTCAGTTTTAGAGAGGGAGAGGAACTTGCCTACTGGACTTGATACTGGAAGTGTATGTGTTGCCATTCCACATACTGATTCACAGCATGTAAATAAGTCAAGTCTTGGTGTAGCAACACTCAAAAATCCGGTTGAATTTAACATGATGGTAAATCCTGAAAAGAAGTTGAGGGTAGATATAGTATTTTTACTTGCAGTTAAAGATCCAAATTCTCAAGTAGAGCTTTTGAAGGATTTAATGTCAGTTTTTCAAAACCAAGAACTCCTTAAAAGTTTAAAAGAGGCTGAAAGCAAAGATGAGGTTTTAAAATTATTAAGTTTTATAACTGTGTAAAGCAGATTTATACAGTTACAATATATAAATTATTTATTATGAAAAGGGGCTGTGATTTATGAAAAAAAGTTTTAATGTATTGTCTGTATGTGGTTCAGGTACTGTAACGTCGTCTATGATTGCACAGAAGTTAAAAGATGCAATGGAGAAAAATGGAATTAGAATTACTGCAACAGAGGCTAAGCCAACAGAAGCGCTTAATTTGGCGCAGGGAGGACAGTTTGATTTTATTACACATACAAGTCCTCTTCCAAAGGCGGATTATGGGATACCTACTATAAATGCAGTGGGTTTTCTTACTGGATTTGGGGAAGAAGAGTTTTTGGAAGAGGTTATGAAGGTTATAAATCAAATAAGAAATAATTAAAAATTATATGTTCAGGGGGGAATCATTATGTTTTTACAGGGAATGAAATATGTGTTTGATACATTTGGTGCTCCAGTGTTTGTTCCAATAATTGTATTTATAATATGCAAAGTACTAAGAGTCAGTATGAAGAAGTCATTTTTTTCAGCATTGTATGTTGGAGTGGGACTTGAAGGATTTAATCTTTTGATAAATTCATTTACTCCAATTATTACTCCCGTTGTAAGACAGATGGTAAAGGGAACAGGAATTGATTTGCCGGTATTTGATGTTGGATGGCAGGCCACAGCACTGGTTGCATATTCCACCAATGCAGGGATGATATTTTTATGCATAGGTCTAGTTTTGCAGATTGTATTGTTTCTTGTGAAATGGACGGATGTATTTCAGCCGTCTGATTTATGGAATAATTATTCGTATATGGTTTGGGGATCAATGACTTATGCCGTTACAAAGAACATGATTTTATCTGTCGGTTTAATGATATTTTTGAATTTGGTGAGTTTGCTTGTAGCAGAGATTATGGCAAATAGATGGTCTAATTATTATCATTATCCGAATTGCACCATAATAGCCATGCACAATATAGAGCCGGCAATTTTTGCATTGATTCTGGATCCGTTTTTTAATAAATTGGGATTGAATAAAGTAAAATTGAATCCCGACGAGCTCCAGAAAAAGCTTGGATTTTTGGGAGAGCCGGTTTCACTGGGCTTAATGCTTGGTTTATTAATAGGGATACTTGGAAATGTATCTCGTATAAACACTATTGCCGGATGGGGGCAAATTGCAATAACAGGTGTTGCTACTGCTTCAATAATGGCGATATTTCCTAAAGTTGCAGGAATATTTGCACAAGCTTTTTTACCTATATCTGAAGCTGCAAGCAAGAGTGTAAAGGGAAAGTCTGAAAGTAAAAGAAAATGGTTTCTTGGAGTAAATGATGCAGCAGGATACGGTGAACCTGCAACATTAATATCGGGTATTATTTTAATACCGATAATGGTGGTTATAGCAATGATTCTGCCTGGAAATAAAACTTTGCCGGTTGTGGATCTGGTAGCTATACCATTTATGGTGGAAGGTATGGTATGTCTTGTAAATGGAAATATACTGAAAGTATTGATTTCAGGAGTTATATGGTTTTCAATAGGGTTGCTTATGTGTACACATACTGCAGCACTCTTTACTCAAATAGCTGCATCTGTAGGTGTAAAACTTCCGGTTGGAGCGCTTTTAATAACAAGTTTCAATATACTTGGCAAACCGCTTATAGGACTTATATTCATGGCATTTTTGACACAGTCTCCGGTATTTATAAGTATTTGCGTTATTGTATATCTTGTAATTTACTTCCTGTTCAAAAAGAATAAAGATGCTGTTTATGATTATTTGGAGAGAAATGCAGCTAAAAATGAGGGGATAGAAGGAGGAGAATCTTAAAGAATGTTAGAAAAACTGAAGGATGAAGTATTACATGCAAATTTGGAGTTGTTTCGATATAAACTTGTAAAGTTTACATGGGGCAATGTCAGTGGAATAGACAGGGAATCAGGATTATTTGTAATAAAACCAAGTGGAGTGGATTATGGCAAAATGAAGCGGGATGACATGGTAGTTGTAGACTTAGACGGGAATATAGTGGAAGGCAGTATGAGACCATCATCAGATACACCTACCCATTTAGTTTTGTACAATAAATTCCCAAATATAGGCGGAATAGTGCATACGCATTCAACTTGGGCCACTGTAATGTCCCAGTTGGGCCTCGGAATACCAGCCTTCGGGACTACACATGCTGATTTTTTTCATGGAGATGTTCCATGCACTAGAAAGTTGGATGAGGGTGAAGTAAATGGAGATTATGAAAAGGAAACTGGGAATGTCATAGTTGAGACTTTTAAGGGAAGAAGTGAAAATGAAGTTCAAGCTGTTTTAGTAAGGGGACATGGGCCTTTTACGTGGGGAGAGAATGCACTTGATGCTGTAAACAATTCTGTTGTTTTGGAGGAAGTGAGTAAAATGGCATACTGCGATTTAAATATAAACAGCAAGCTTGAGGATTTAGATAGATATATACTGGACAAACATTATTTTAGGAAGCATGGTAAAAATGCCTATTATGGACAAAAAAATAAGATTTGAAGGAGAAATATATATGAAAAATTTATCGGAGTTGAATATTGGGCAAGTTCCAGGACTTGTGTATGAATGCTCATGTGGAAAAACCCATACAGTGGAGATAGACAATATAGAAATTGGAAGTGGTGTTGTAAATAAAATTCCAGATATAATAAAAAATTATGAAGGAAAAAATATATTTATTGTAGAGGATGTTCATACGTTTGAGGTTGCGGGAAAAAAAGTTGAATATTTGCTGCAAGATAAATTTAAAGTAAAAAGGTATATATTTCAAGAGGAACATCTTTTACCAAATGAACTTTCACTTGGCAGGCTTATTGTTGAAATACCAAAAGATACAGATCTTGTAGTGGCGGTTGGATCAGGTACAATAAATGATCTGTCGAGATTTTTAAGTTACAAAGTTGGAGTGCCGTACGTTATTGTCGGTACTGCCCCTTCAATGGATGGTTATGCCTCCGTGGTTTCACCGCTTGTATTAAATGGGGTCAAGGTTACGTATGACGCAATTTATCCAAGGGCCATCATAGCAGATTTGGATATTATGAAGAATGCACCGATGCAAATGCTTCAGGCGGGACTTGGCGATGTAATTGGAAAATATACTGCACTTGCTGACTGGGATATGGCAAATCTTATTAATTGTGAATATATTTGTGACGAAGTCAAAGGGTTGGTTATGAAATCTGTTAAAAAGTGTGAAGAAGCTTCGGTAAATCTTGGAAATAGAAAAGCAGAGGTTATAGAGAATATGACAGAAGCGCTTGTCTTGTCTGGAATTGCAATTGGAATGGTTGGAGCTTCAAGGCCTGCATCCGGATCTGAACATCAAATATCACATTGCTACGAAATGATTTTTATGAGCAGAGGCCTAGAAGAAAAATGGCTGCATGGAAATACTGTAGGTATAGGAGTTGGAATTGCAGCTTATGCGTATAAATATGCAGGAAAATTAGATATCGACAAGATAATTGAGAAACAGGATTATATTAATTTTGACAGGGATATATGGGTAAAAAATATAACAGACGTGTATATGAATAATGCAAAGAATATTATTGAATTTAAACAGGATAGTATTAATTTTGATAAGGAAAAAAGAAAGTTGCAGATGGATAAGATAAAATCAAAGTGGAATGACATAAAAGAAATATGTACTCATCACGTTCCTGATCCGGACAAAATAATAAATATTTTAAAAAGTTCAGGTTGTGTTTGGAATCCAAGGGATATAGGAATAGATAAGGAGCTTTTTATAAAAAGTGTTATTGCTGCAAAAGACATGAGAAAAAGATATGGAATATTTCAATTGCTTGAAGATATTGGAGAATTAAAAAACGCAGCGGAATATGCGGCAGAAATTTATTACAATTAAATGAAAGGTTTAAATCATGAAAGAAAATGTAAAAGAAATTTTGGAGAATGTAAAATGTTTTATACTTGATCTTGATGGTACATTTTATATTGGAAATAAAATATTAGACGGATCTTTGAAATTTATAGAATGTTTGAGAAAAAATAAAATTCAATTTAAATTTTTTACCAATAATTCATCAAAAAATTCAGCATTTTATGTTGATAAAATCTGCAAGATGGGTTTGTCAATAACAGAGGATATTATGTTGACTTCTAATCAGGTTGCTATAAATTATATAAAAAAGAATATGATGGACAGAAAAATATTTGTCCTAGGAAACGATTATTTAAAAAGCGATTTTCGAAAATCGGGAATTAGTCTTCACAACTACAATGCAGATGTTGTTGTCGTTGGTTTTGATACTTCACTTGAATATGCAGAATTGTGTAAAGCTTGTGATTTTATACGAAATGGCGCCGAATTTTTAGGGGTTAATCCTGACATTAATTGTCCGGTTGAAAATGGGTTTATCCCGGATTGCGGGTCAATATGCCGGATGATAACAGCTTCAACAGGTGTAAAACCAAAATTTTTAGGGAAACCATCACAGTATGCGTTTGAGTATATTTTATACAATACAGGCTTTAACCAAGATGAAATTGCATTTGTAGGAGACAGAATTTATACTGATATAGCTATCGGACAGGGAAATGATTCTGTAACTGCGCTTGTTTTATCGGGAGAAGCAAAAATTGAAGATTTAAATAAGTCAAATATACAGCCGACGTTGGTTTTTGAGTCACTTGGGGATTTAAAAAATACATTGGATCAAATTTATAATTGATTGTAAAAGAGGGGAGATAAATTTATTATGAAAATTGTAGTAGTGGGGGATACTCTTGTAGACTCGGACTATATGGCGAGACAGGCAGAACTCATTTTACCTTCCATAAAAAAAGAAATTATAAAATATGATTGGAAGGTTACTTCCAAGGAAAACTTTCAGACTGTAATGTTGAATATAGAGAAGAATGGACCATCATCTGAAAAAGTTCCGGAGTATATTGAAAATTCTATTATTGAAGATGCTGATATATTTATAGGCCATTTTTGTCCTCTTTCTGCCGAGCTTATTGGCAGGTGTAAAAATTTAAAATTGATAGGAACCTGCAGAGGAGGAGTTGAACATATAGATGTAAATGCTGCAACGGATTTGAATATTCCTGTGATACACGCAATTAGAAATGCCGAGCCTGTGGCAGAATTTACTATAGGGCTTATGATTGCTGAGTCAAGAAATATAGCTAGAAGCCATTTGGAAATAAAAAATGGAAGATGGAGAAAAACTTTTATGAATAGTCAGCATACATCATGCCTTAAGGATAAGAAAGTTGGGATTCTTGGATTGGGCAATATAGGAAAATTAGTTGCTGGCAAGCTTGCAGCCATGGGAGTGGAAGTAATTGCGTATGATTTCTATATATCTCAAGATGCACTGGATTCCAAGGGAATTAGAGTAAAGATGACATCACTGGACGAATTGTTCAGCCAGTCTGATATAGTTTCCATACATCTAAGGCTGACTGAAGAGACAAGAAATTTTGTCAGTAAAAAGTTGTTAACCAAAATGAAACCAAGTGCATATTTGATTAATACTGCAAGAGCAGGAGTACTTGATCATGATGCGATAGTCGAGGTTCTTAAAGAAAATAAAATAGCTGGAGCCGCAATGGATGTATTCTGGAATGAACCTATTAATTCAGATGATCCTATATTAAAGCTTGATAATATAACTATGACATCCCATATAGCAGGAGATACTGTAGATGCTATACGCAAGTCACCAAAACTTATTGTAGAAAAGATAAATGAGTTTCTGGATAAGGGCGTTGACGATATGGTAGTGAATAAAGAGACAATTGAAAAATTCAGTATATGAATTTATGGGAGGTTTATAATATGGGAATTGAAGACACGAAATTTGCGAAAAACTTTATGAAAATCTGCTATGATGCCTGGCTTAAGGGATGGCATGAGAGGAATGGTGGAAATTTAAGCATTAGAATCAAAGTTGACGAGATAAATAATATAAAAGATCAATTTAATAAAAATTCAAGGATTGAGCCTATAGGCATATCTGTTCCAAGTCTTGCAAATCAATATTTTATGGTAACGGGAACGGGAAAATACATGAGAAATATGAGTGTTAATCTTGAAGGCAATGCAGGTATAATAAGAATAGATGAAAAAGGCGAGAATTATGAGATAGTCTGGGGACTTTTAAATGGAGCAGCACCTACAAGCGAGCTTCCATCACATCTTATGAATCATGCAGTAAAACAAGTTGCTACTAAAGGAAAAAATAGAGTTATATATCATGCGCACACTCCCAATATAATGGCTCTTACTTATGTATTGCCAATTGATGCCAATGTGTTTACAAGACAGCTTTGGGAAATGGCAACGGAATGTCCCATAATATTTCCCGAGGGTGTTGGAATTTTACCTTGGATGGTGCCGGGAGGCGCAGCTATTGCGAAAGAAACCAGCAAGCTAATGAAGGAATTTAATATAGTAATATGGGCACATCATGGAACATTTGTGTCTGGAGAAACGCTTGATCTTGCCTTTGGGCTTATGGATACAGTAGAAAAATCAGCCGAAATTCTTGTAAAGGTATTGTCAATGGGAGGAAAAAAACAAACTATAACTGTAGATGATTTTAAAAGTCTTGCAGGAGAATATAATATTAATATACCTGAAAAATATCTTTACGATTAAAAAGCAACTGTTGAACTAAAAAAACGATAGGCTCTCTTCCAGTTAAATAATGAAACTTATTTAACTGGAAGAGAGTATTTTTTTATAAATTTCTACAAATATACACAAAATTATTTATAAATAAAATATAATATTAATGTTTCACAAATTCTGCCGGCATTTGGAACGAATATTGCAGTAATAAACTTGGGGGTGCTTATTTTGTGTACCGATAAAAAATCAGATATATTTTCAATAATACAGAACGAAGATAAAAAAATCCATTGACAGATGAAAAGATCTCAGAAATTTTAAATGTTAAAAGAGAAAATGTGACTGAACAAAGATTGTCACATGGAATACCCGATTCAAGGGAAAGAAGAAAGCATGTAATAATAAAGGATATAAAAGATATTTTAAAAAATGACATTAACATATCCGACAGAAGACTTACAAGTTATCTGCAACAAAATGGATACATAATATCAAGATTTACAGTTTCTCAGCTGAAAAATGAGGTCAAAAAGAGCAGTTTGGTTAATTTAGAAGAAACAGATAAGGATGAAAATGTGGATGATTTAGTGGAAAATAAAGAATTTAATATATATAATTCATATTCTTTTGATGAACTTATAGGATGGAATGAAAGCTTGAAACTTCAAATAAATCAGGCGAAAGCTGCAATACTTTATCCGCCACATGGTTTGCATACTCTTCTTGTAGGTCCGTCAGGTGTAGGAAAAAGTTATATGGCAGAGTCCATGTATAATTTTGCTATTGCTTCTGGAACTTTTAAAAAAGATGCACCTTTTGTAATATTTAATTGTGCGGATTATGCTGACAATCCACAGCTCCTTCTTTCCCAGCTTTTTGGTTATGTTAAAGGTTCTTTTACGGGTGCAGATACAAGCAAGGAAGGTTTGGTTGAAAAAGCAAATAATGGAGTTCTGTTTTTGGATGAGGTTCATAGGCTTCCAAACGAAGGCCAGGAAATTTTATTTAACCTTCTTGATAAAGGAAATTACAGGAGACTTGGAGAAACAGAAAATCTTAGAAAGGCTAAGATTATGATTATTGCAGCTACTACAGAAAATCCAGAGTCATCACTTCTCATTACTTTTAGAAGAAGGATTCCAATGGTTATAGAAATACCGTCGCTTGAAGAGAGACCTCTGATGGAAAGATACTATATAATAAAGGATTTTTTTATTAAAGAAATGCATAGGTTACAAAAAAAGATAATAGTTAAGGCGGATGCGATAAAAGCACTTATGTTTTATGATTGTCCAGGTAATATAGGGCAGATAAGAAGTGATATACAGGTTGGCTGTGCCAGAGGTTTTTTAAATTGTATGGCAGATAAATCCCATGAAGTTGTTATAACTATGCACGATATGCCAAGTTATGTTAAGAATGGAATGCTGAAGATGGATAAGAGAGATCCTGAAATAAACAGCATAGTTAATAAGAATCTTATAATAAATGAAGATAAAACTTCAACTATTGAAGTTAAGAATGATAGATATGTAATGAATCAAAATATATATCAATTTATAGAAGAACGTTATAAAGAACTTGAGAATAAAGATTTTTCAAAAAAACAGATAGATGGTATAGTTGGCAATGAACTTGAACAAGAGTTGGAGGATTTTGCACAAAATGTAAATCAGGGAATAATATCCATTTCTAAGGAGGAACTTAAGGAGATAGTTGGTATTAAAATAATGGAAACAACAGAAAAGGCTATTTCTGTTGCAAAATCTGAAAACATAAATATAAAAGATAATTTATATTATTCTCTTTCAATTCATCTTAGTTCGACTTACGAGAGAATAGTTAGTAGGAAGATTATAAAAAATCCGCATCTTGGAAGCATAATAAAAAATAATCCTAAAGAATTTAAGGTAGCAGAGAAAATGTCTGATGTAATAGGGAAAAAATTAAACATAGATATTCCTAAAGATGAGGTTGCATTTATTGCTATGTATTTAAAGACGTTTTCAAATGGAAAAGTTATAGAGGAAGGAAAAGTTGGAATAATAGTAGTTACTCATGGACATGTGGCTTGTGGTATGGTTGAGATTGCAAATAAACTTTTCGGAGTAAACCATGCAGTTGGTATAGAAATGGCTTTGAATGAGAGTCCTAAAACTGTGCTTGAAAAAACAATAAAAGTTGTGAAGAAAATAGATGAAGGACGAGGATGCATCATCTTAGTAGATATGGGTTCTCTTGTAACATTTGGAGAAATAATAACCAAGAGAACGGGAATTCAAACAAGGGTTGTTGGCAGAGTAGATACAGTAATGGTTTTAGAAGCATTAAGAAGAGTGGTTATTCTAAATAATAATCTGAATGATGTAGTGAATGATTTGGATGAGGATAAAAAATATGTAGCCAAGGTACATGGAATACCAGAAAATATTAAAAAAATGAATAAAGCCATAGTTACTATGTGTATTACAGGCCAAGGTACAGCACTTAAAATGAAGACATATGTAGAGGATTTGCTCATAGAGTACAAAAATAGTATAGATATAATACCTTTGGGATATATTCAAAAAAGCAGTATTGAAAAGGAAATTGAACAGATAAGTGAAAGGTATGAAATTATAGCTATCATAGGAACTATAAATCCAAACATAAAAAATTTAGAGTTTATATCTGTAGAAGAGGTTCTTAATAGAGAGGGAATTTTAAAAATAAAAAGATTAATTGAAAAAGATAATATAACATACAGTCCTATAAGAAAAATACTTGATCAAAATTTGATTTTGATGAATTTTGATGGAAGTGTTAAAAATCAAGTTATAGATTCACTAATGGAAGTTTTATTTAATAACGGATATGTAAGCGAAGGGTTTCCTCTTAGCGTGTATAAGAGAGAAGCTTTAGGGGGGACTCTTATAGATGGAAAAATAGCAGTTCCGCATGGAGATTCAATTTATACAACAAAACCTGCCATTGCCATATGTATACCTAATAAGCCAATAGAATGGGAACAAGGTAAAAGTGCAGAAATAATATTTATGCTTGTAATGAATGAAAATTCGCGAATATATATAGATGAGTTTTACAAAATAATAAGTAATCTACATATTATAGAAAAAATAAAATCTGCAAAAACCAAGGAACAGGTTATAGATACAATAAGTTTTATATAGTTAAAAAAGTTCTTTACATATTATGAACTTGATTTTGGCATCATACTTGCTTTATGTATTTCTGAAGGTGAGGTGATAAATGTGGTTGATATAGGAAGTTTCTCGAAAGCTACAATAATATTGAGAGGTTTTGATTATGTCCAAATAAAAAATGTACTGGCTATATTAAGTGAAAGCAGAATAAACTCTGTTGAAATATCATTGACAGGTGAAGGAAATAAGAAAAATATTGAGAAAGCCTTGAATGAATTTGGGGATAAGATGTCAATTGGAGCTGGAACAGTTTTGAATAAAGGAGATTTACAGGATGTTATAAGTCTTGGAGTTAAATTTGTACTGTCGCCTATAATGTTTTCGGAGGAAATGTTTGATATTTGCAAAAAAAACAATGTAGTAAGTGTTCCTGGAGCATTTAGCCCAACAGAAGCTTATCAAAGTTTTATAAATGGTGCAGATATAGTTAAAGTATTCCCTGCTGATGTAGTGTCTCCCGGATATTTTAAAGATATAAAGGCACCAATACCAGAATTTAAACTTATGGCAGTTGGAGGAGTTAATATTCAAAATTCACAACAATTCTTAAAAAATGGTGCAGATTATCTGGGAATAGGTTCAGGCATATTCAACAAAGAAGACATATTGAATGGAAATTATTCTGGATTAAAAAAAAGAATAGAGTGTCTTGAAAGAGAAATATACAATTAAAGGCGAGGAGAAAATGTATGGAGCACACTATGAATTTAACTGATCTTATAAAAGAAGATTTGATACTTATCGATTTAAAAGCTGAAGATAAATTTGAATTGATAAATATATTGTATACAAAATTGCATGATAAAGGTTATGTTGGAGAATCGTATTTAAAAGGGATACTTGAAAGGGAAAAGCTATACCCTACAGGAATAAGCCTTGGTTCAACTTATAATGTTGCTATTCCACATACAGAGGCGGACTATGTTTTAAAACCAGCAATATGTCTTGCTATATTGGATAATCCTATAAAGTTTAAACGTATGGATAATCCTGATGAAGAAATAGAAGTCGATGCAGTTTTCATGATAGCTTTGAATGATAAGGAAAAACAGGCTATATTACTTGAAAAACTGATACAGGCGTTTACAAACGAAGAACTTATGAAACAACTTCTTAAAGAAAAAGAAGCAAAAAATATAATAACTTTATTTAAATAAGGAGGATTTTGTTATGAAAAGAGTATTAGTTTGCTGTGGTTCCTCAATGATCACAAGTTCAATTGCAATAAATAAATTAAGAGAAATTTTTGAGAATGAACACATAGATGTAAAATTTGGACAGTGTAAGTTTTCTGAAGTCCCTTCTGAAATAGAAACTTTTCATCCTAATGTCGTTGTTCCTACAGGACCTCTTGATGAAAAAGATGCAAAAGGAGTTCCAGTAGTTAGAGGTACTTGTTTTATAACAGGGGTAGGTGTTGATCAAGTTGTAAACGAAATAATTGACATTTTGAAAAAATAATATGAGTGTTATTAAAGTTTTGTTTTGCTGTATTTAAACATTAACTGTATTTTTTATATAGTTAATGTTTAATAAGTATTTTTAAGGAGGATTAATATGAAGAGTATTCTTAATGTTTTAAATTATGTGTCATCATTAGGACCTATGGTTATGATGCCGATTATAATTCTTGTAATAGGTATTGTGGCAAGATTAAAGAGAGCAACACTTATAAAATCTGCACTTTTGGTTGGAATTGGTTTTGCAGGAGTAAATATAACGGTCAATTTTTTTCTTGAAGGTGTTGGACCTGCAATACAGACTATGGTAAAATTATGGAATTTGAAAACTGATATAATGGATGTCGCTTGGCCTGCAAGAGCGGCTGCTACATGGGCTTTCCCGCTTGCTGCAATAGTGGTAGTAGTAGTTCTGGCGCTTAATGTTTTGATGCTTGTATTAAAATGGACCAAATGCGTGATGGTGGATTTTTGGAGTTATAATCATTTTATTTTTACAGCTGCATTAATATGGTATACAACAGGAAACGCATTTCTTGCAATTTTGGGAGCTGTAATCACTGCCGCGGTGTCTTTTTGGCTGGCGGATTGGACGGCACCTTTGGCAGAAAAATATTTCGGACTTCCGGGAGTATCGTTTCCAACTTCAAATTCTGTAAACTGGGCTCCGATAGCATGGTTTATGGATAAAATATACGAGAGAATCCCTGGATTTAGAAATATAAAAGCTGATCCTAAAAACATACAGAAAAAATTTGGTATGCTTGGTGAACCTATGTCAATGGGTTTCATATTTGGAATACTTATAGGTATACTTGGAAAACAAAGTATAAAAGAAATACTTAGTGTAGGAATGAGTACTGCAGCTGCAATGGTTCTTATACCTAAAATGATGCAGGTTCTCATGGATGGACTTATACCATTTGCAGATGCTATGAAAGATATGTTGAATAATAAATTTAAAGGGTCAAATTTTACTATAGGAATAGATGCAGCACTAACAGTTGCAAATCCTGCAGCAATAACGGTTGGAATACTTATGGTTCCAACGACACTGGTACTTGCGGCAATAGTTCCAGGAAACAGGCTTCTTCCGCTTCCTGATATATCGTATCAGGCTATGTGGCTTGCAGCGTGGCCGGTGGCGTTTTCAAAGGGAAATATACTTAGAGGATATATAACTACAGTGATTATAACTGTAATAGTGCTTTTAACTGCAACAAGCATGGCTGCCGTTCATACTCAACTTGCAATTTCAGGAGGTTTTAAAATACCGCAGGGAATGAACTTGATATCTACTGAAGATGCAGGTACTCATCTTATAAACTGGATAATATGGAAAGTGATGTCGTTATTTTAGGATTATATTTTGAATAGGGATGATTTTTATGAATGATAAGAGCAATTATGCTGTATCAGTTTTAGGAAAATTAGATGTTGAAAGGCTTGGAGTTACTTATAGCCATGAACATCTGCTTGTAAAACCAAATATTAATGATAAAAAATATTATGATTACACTTTGGATAATATCGACAAATCCATAAGTGAAGTGTTTTCCTTTAAGAACTCAGGAGGAAATACAGTAGTTGAGATGACTCCAATAAATTATGGAAGGAATCCACTTGGATATGCAAGAATATCTAGGGAAACAGGAATTAACATAATTTGCTGTACTGGATTCCATAAAAAAGAATTTTTGCCCGACTTTGTTTATAACTTGAATGATGAAGATATATTTGACATTTTGCTTAAAGAGGTAAATGAAGGTATAGATGGGACGGATGTAAGGCCTGGAGTGCTTAAAATAGGAACTAGTTATAATATTATATATAATATTGAAAAAAGACTTATATCCATAGTTGCAAAGGTTCATAAATCAACTGGACTTCCGGTAAGCACTCATTGTGATAAAGGTACAATGGGAATACAACAGGCTAATCTTTTAATAAAACAGGGTGTACCACCGGAAAGAATAATACTTGGACATGTAGATATACCTAGAAATCTTGAATATCTCGTGGAATTATGCAGGATGGGCGTGAATATACAGATAGATCATGTTGGAAGGGAACTTGATAATGGAGATCAATTTAGAATTGATATGATAGATACTCTTATAAAAAATGGTTTTGATAATCAAATATTTATATCTGGAGATATGGGTAAGAAAAGTTATTTTAAGTCATATGAAGGAGAACCGGGTCTTTGTTATATTGTAGAAGCATTTAGAAAAAAATTAATATCTAAAATCGGAGAAGATAAATACAATAAGATTTTAATTGAGAACCCGAAAAGATTATTTGAAGTGAAGAATAATCTTTAAAAATATAGTTTATGGAAAGGAAAAAATTATGAAGATAACAAGTATTATTACTTATAAAGTAAAGCCAAGATGGATATTTGTAAAGGTAGATACTGATGAAGGAGTGTCTGGATGGGGAGAACTTATATCTGGAACAAAAACTGAAACTGTAGTATCTGGAGTAAAAGAACTTTCCGAGGATCTTATAGGTAAGGACCCAATGAAAATTGAAGATATGTGGCAGTTCATGTATCGTTCGTTTTTTAGGGGCGGACCTATAAATATGACTATTATTTCTGGAATTGAAATGGCTCTTTGGGATATAAAAGGAAAGTATTACAACATTCCTGTATATGAATTTTTAGGTGGAGCTGCAAGAGATAAACTTATGGTATATTCATGGATAGGAGGTGATAGACCTTCCGATGTTGGAGAACAAGCATTGGATAGAAAAAATAAAGGATTTAAAGCTGTGAAGATGAATGCCACATCGGAACTTCACTATATTGATTCATTTGATAAAGTTCAGGGAGTTATAGATAGAATGGCTTCTATAAGAGAAAAGGTAGGAAATGATATACAAATAGGTATAGATTTTCATGGAAGAGTTCATAAGGCAATGGCTAAAGTTATAGCAAAAGAGATAGAGCAATTTAGACCTATGTTTATTGAGGAGCCTGTTCTTCCTGAAAATGAAGATTCACTTATAGAATTTGCACGAAGGTGTCCCATACCAGTTGCTACAGGAGAAAGACTCTATACTAGATGGGGATTTAAAAATATACTTCAAAGTGGTGCAATAGACATAATACAGCCAGATATTGCAATAACGGGTGGTATACTTGAAGGAAAGAAAATATCTGCAATGGCGGAGGCCTATGATGTAGCAGTTGCACCGCATGCACCATATGGACCTATATCACTTGCAGCAACTTTTCAAATGGATGTATGTACACCTAACGTATTTATACAGGAACAGAGTCTTGGAATACATTATAATCAGGGATTTGACCTTCTAGATTTTGTAGATAACAAGGAAATGTTTGAATACAAAGATGGTTTTGTAGATATTCCAACCAAACCTGGTCTTGGAATAGAAATAAATGAAGATTACGTAAAAGAAATATCTGCACAGGGACTTAAATGGAAGAATCCAAAATGGAGAAATTATGATGGTACAATATCAGAATGGTAGGATGGCACATTAAAAAAACAAGCGTACTGTTTACTGTGAACGGTACGCTTGTTTTTAATACTTATTTTTGATATCCATCAGGATGTGACATGTGCCATCTCCATGCGGTTTCGATTATTGTTTCAAGAGAATTGAATTTTGGTTTCCATCCAAGCTCATTGACTGCTTTTTCCGATGAAGCTACAAGTATGGCTGGATCACCGGCACGTCTTCCTGAAATTTCCGATTTTATATTTACTCCGGTAACTCTTCTTGCAGTTTCTACTACTTCTTTTACAGAAAAACCTTTTCCGTTTCCAAGATTGTATATTTTGCTGTTTCCTCCATTTTGCAGTCTTTTGAGAGCAAGAAGATGAGCGGAGGCAAGGTCGGATACATGTACATAATCTCTTATACAGGAACCATCAGGTGTATTATAGTCATCTCCAAATATCATTATTTTTTCTCTCTTTCCAGAAGCAGCTTGAAGTATTATAGGTATAAGATGAGTTTCAGGGTTATGATCTTCTCCGATACGGCCACTTGTATGTGCACCACAGGCATTAAAATATCTTAAAGCCGTATATTTTATTCCATATGCGTTATCACACCATTTTAATATCTTTTCTACAGAAAGCTTTGATTCTCCATATGGATTTGTAGGAAAAGTTCTGTCTTCTTCTTTTATAGGAATGTTTTCAGGCTCACCATAAGTTGCGGCAGTTGAAGAAAATACAATATATTTTACATTATATTTGTTCATGGCCTGAAGAAGTTTTACTGTTGAATATATGTTGTTTTCAAAATATTTAAGTGGATTTTCAACACTTTCTCCCACAAGGGAATTGGCGGCAAAGTCTATTACGGCATCTATGTGATTTTCAGTGAATACTTTATCCAGTACATTTTCATCTCTCAGGTCGCCTAGGTAAAATTTCCTATCTAGTACTGATTCTTTGTGTCCTGTCTGAAGGTTATCCAAAATTATTACATTTATATTTTTCTCAATGAGGTGCATTGCCATATGACTTCCTATGTATCCTGCCCCTCCGCAGATTAATATGTTCATTATAAATTCCTCCCTCATAATTTTGTGTTTAAATAAATTATAACAGTCTATATTGTATAAATTATATTATAAATGTTAATTGATTTTAAATTTATAATAAAAAATTCCAGAAAAGTAACCAGATGAAATAAAATTGAAAAAATTTAAGATAAATACTTGCAATTTAATATTTAATATTATATAATAATAATTGTTCAAAGGAAAACAGTATTTAAAAATAAATCAAATAAAATAAAATTGTATTTTTGATAAAGGGAGGAAATTTATTATGAAAAAGTTTGTATGTTCAGTCTGTGGTTATGTATATGAGGGAGAAAAAGCACCGGAAAAATGCCCTGTATGTGGAGCATCTTCCGATAAATTTGTTGAAAAAACTGAGGATTCAGCTTCATGGGCTGATGAGCATAAAGTAGGAATTGCAAAAGGGGTTGATCCTGAAGTACTTCAGGGATTGAGGGATAACTTTACTGGAGAATGTTCGGAAGTTGGAATGTATCTTGCAATGGCACGTCAGGCAGACAGAGAAGGATATCCAGAGGTTGCTGCAACTTATAGAAGAGCTGCTGAAGACGAAGCTGATCATGCTTCAAGATTTGCTGAACTTTTAGGTGAAGTGCTTACAAATGATACAAAAAAGAATTTGCAGATGAGAGTAGATGCAGAGAGAGGTGCCTGTGAAGGCAAAAAGAAGCTGGCTACACTTGCCAAGAAATTAAATTATGATGCAATCCATGACACAGTACATGAAATGTGTAAAGATGAAGCAAGACATGGAGCTGCTTTTCAGGGCGTATTAAAAAGATACTTCAAATAAGAGCATAAAAAAAATCCGTACTTTAAGAGCACGGATTTTTTTTATGCGGGTAAATACATGAAATAAGAAATTTTATCTTTAGGTCCTGAGGCAGCTATATTTCTTTGATGGTATGCATCATTCGAGAATTCATTTCCCTGATTGTCGCATACATAAGCATAGTTAAAACTTTTTGGATCAACCCACCCCATGAAAGTGTATGTATGTGTAGGACCTGAAGAATCATAGGCAATTGTAAAACAAATGTCTCCTGGAAGCATGAGCGAAAGATCTGTTGATTTTACCCATCCCAGGCTTAAAAGTACGTTTGTAAGTGTTCTTGTATTTGCAGTTAATTGAGGAACACCTACACCAATGCTTCTTAAAGCTTCGCTCTGGTAAAACGCACAGTTATTACTGTAAGGATTATCTCCAGGAAGTTGTGCGGCATGAATTGATATTGCTCTGTTTAAAACATCATTTCTGTTTTTAGAATTCATTAAATAAGTATATAATTTTTTACCTGTAGCCGACTGAGTTCTTTTACTGTTTGAAAAATTACCTGATAATTGTGTTTTGTTTATGGTTAGGGTCATGTTTATGGCGCCATATCCCGAAATAGTTCCCTTGAAAGTATATGTACCCGGAGTATCTGTGTTCTCCAACGGCTTGTCCCATTTAACAGGAACAGAAGAAGTAGTTCCGTCTGACATATTTGCAGTTACTGAAGTTGGCAGCGTGTAGTTGTCCCACTGGTTTATGTTTTTCGAAATATCGGCTATTGATAGTATAACAGCAGAAGTTTTGAAATTTAATACAGTCGGTTTTGAAAGCTGTTTACCGAATTTTGAAACTATATCTTTTGACACTGATAACGTATAATCGGTCTGTGGGGAGAGGGATGCAGTAGGTGTTACAGTGACAGTCTGCTGAGTATTATCGATAGTTAGGTTAATTGGTATAGTATTATTGTTGAGATTATTTACTAATTTTATTTTGCCGTTTAATGTGTTTATATCAACTGGTTCATTGAATTTTACATTCCAGATTTTAGTTACAGCTATATTACTTTTGGTAATTATGTTACTTTCACTGCCGGAGTCTACTTTAGTTCCGGTATTTGTTTCCTGAGAAACTGTTGTTTCTGCAGAGAGACTGTCCACATTACTTGAGGCAAATACTACATGTCCTGGCACTTGTGCAAGGGCATAAATTCCACAAGCTAATATGAAGCATTTTGTAAATCTGTTCATATTAGACCTTCTTTCTTTTATTTAGTACAATAAGACACATTATATAGTTTAATCTTTTTTCTCGTCATTTTCAATATAATATAACGATATTATTTATACATATGAAAAGTATTAATTACAGTAAATTGAATAATATAAATAATATAGAAAATGTAGAGGAGGAAATATTGTGCATGGAAAATTACCGCACTACTTGAAATACACTGCAGTCAGGTTTGTAAAAGACAATGTAATGGCTCTTTCGTCACAACTTGCATACAGCCTTGTATTTTCATTTTTCCCATTTTTAATATTTGTAATAAGTCTTATTGGATATATACCTGTTCAAAGTGGGGATGTTCTTGCAATTTTGAATGGAGTGCTCCCTTCTGATATATTAAGACTCATTGATGATACAGTTGTCAATATTGTTAATACGAAAAACATAAGAACACTGTTTCTGAGTTTTGTATTTACTGTATGGACGGCTTGCAGTGGCTTTCAAGCTGTTATAAGAGGACTGAACATGGCATATGGATTAAAAGAAGAAAGAAGTATTTTAAAATTATATGCTATTTCTATTTTGTGTACACTTGGATTTATAATAATAATATTTATAACGAGTATGCTTTTGGTTTTTGGTCAGATAATTGGTGGATTTTTGATTTCAAGGTTTAAGATGCCACCGGAATTTAGTGTTATCTGGAATTTTTCACGATATATTGTAATAATATTTTCGATAAGTTTTATTTTTGCAGCAGTATACAAGTACACACCAAGTATAAAACTAAGGTGGAATGAAGTTCTTGCAGGTACGGTTACTGCAACTGTCAGTCTTGTAATTGTATCTATATGTTTTGCGTTTTATGTCAATAATTTTTCGAGTTATTCTGTTTTATACGGAAGCATAGGTGCTGTTATAGCATTACTTACATGGCTTTTTATTTTGTCCAATATAATAATAATAGGTGGGGAGGTAAATGCCATAGTATACAAGAAGAGGTAGTTAATGTATTTAAAAAAGGAGTATATTGCTTTGAATTGTATCTATTTTGCAACATTAAATGTTATAAAAATATTTTAATGCTTTTGCAGCATATACCTTATATATATGTTTTGTTAAAAAATATAATTGAATTTTAATAATTATTCCTGTTATATGGTAAGATATTGCTATAGTGATATTTGAAGCAATACAATATTAAATATAATTTGCAACATTTAGAGGAACATCTTTATTATTTTAAAAGTTACAATAATGTATTAATATAAAAATTGAGGAGTGGCAATAATGTTTCTTACTGAAAGACAAAAGTTTATATTAAATGATTTGATGAATGAAGAGAATAGTATTACTGCCAAATCACTTGCTAAGAAACATGGTATTTCAGTTAGAACTGTAAGATATGATCTGGATAGCATTGATTACTGGCTTAAAGAAAAAGGAACATCGCTTTTAAAGGTTCCAAGGGTTGGTATAAAGATATCGGATAAATCAGTAATAACTGAATATGTTGAATCCATGGAACTTGAGAAAAAAGATATTTTATTTACAGGCAGTGATAGAAAGAATATTATTTTGTTGAATTTAATTTTAAAACGGGATCCTTTGATATCTGAAAAAATTGCCAATGAACTTAACGTATCAAGGAGTACTATAATAACTTTAATTTCAGAATTGAACGAAGAATTAAGTGAATATTCCATTATTATAAAGGGAAAAACCAATTTTGGATATGTCTTAGAGTGCAGGGAAGATGACTTGAGAGGATATGTGCGAAAAGTTTTCATACCATTTGTCGTAAACAACTGCAGAAAAAAATTGTTTCCGTTTATACATAAAATACTTAACACGCAAGTTGAGATTGCAGCTATGGATGTAGTTGCAATTTTAAAAAGTGAGCTGAATATGAGACTTGATGATAATACCCTCGATATACTTAAAATAAGAGTTATGTTTTTGATCCAGAGGATTCAAAATCATAATTTTATAAATATCAATGTTGAGGAATCGTCAAAGTACAAGACTATAAAAATTTATACTAAAGCAAAGAAAATATATTCATTTTTAAATGACAAATACAAACTCGAGTATGAAGATGGTGAGATAACATACCTTTGCAATATGGTAATTATAGACTATGCTGATTTAAAATTTTTGGAAAAAGAAGATTTTGATGATGAAAAACTAAGATATGTAATTTCTAAAATTGTAAAATCATCCTTTAAATATCTAAACATACAGGAATCTCAATTGGAGAGTTTAAGAAATGAATTGTTTTCCCATCTTAAAATGACTTTGAGCAGATATGAACTGAATATAATAAGTGAAAATCCAATATTGGATCAGATAAAGGCCAAATATGGAGATACCTTTAAAATAGTTTCAAAATCATGCAGGATTTTTAAAAATGAATATGAGATTGAACTAAGTGATGATGAGATAGGGTTTGTAACAATGTATTTTTTAAAAGCTCTTGAAGAGAGCAAAATCAGAGTTAAAAAGAATATATTGATAGTATGCAATACAGGAAGAGGAGCATCAAAATTACTTGCCACCAGAGTAAGAAATAATATCCCTGAGGTAAATATCAAGGGTGTGGTGTCTGTACTTGATATAGACAAGGATAAACAACTTTTAAAAAATGTAGATTTGATAATAGGAACTGTCAAGGTCAACAATGTAGATAAGCCTTCGATTGTTGTAAGCCCTATAATTACAGCATATCAGCTAAATAAAATAAGAGAGTTTTTGTATATAGGGGAAATGCATTCAAAAGAAGTAAAGGATAAAAGCTATATTGACGATCAGTTGAACAATATAATACAGAAATATGTATCTAAAAAGAATACTTACAAGTTTTATAAAGAAGTTAAAAATTTGATTGGATTTTATTCCGATAATTTTCATCGAAATTCAAAAGAAAAGGAATTTTTCAAGCAAACTGAATTTATAGGACTTATATTGGTTGAAATATCAGATATGGTATTACAGTTGTTCCCAGAAGGTTTCAACAGAAATGAATTTAAAAAGGTATGTGGTATATTTATACATATTATAATGGTAATTCCTCATTGGCTGAACGGTGAATATGTCAAAGAAAAAAATGTAGGTGAATATGAAAAAACATATCCTCGTGAGTTTAAGATTATAGAAAAAACATTCAATAGAATAAATGAAAAATACAATATACAAATTAAAAGAAGTGAAGTTATTTCAATATTAAGATATTTGATTTGAAGTTTTACTGAGGAGATGAATCATTTGAAAAGTTTTTTGATAAAAGGTGGAAGACTGCTTTCACCAAAGGATAATCTTAACTATGAAAAGGCTGAAATTTTAATACAAGATGGAAAAATAGAAAAAATAGCTGAAAGTATAGATGCAGAAGATGCGGAAGCATTGGATGTGAATGGCTCTATTGTGTCTCCTGGTTTTATTGATATACATACGCATTGCTATGTAGGAAAATCACCTATAGGTACTGATCCAGATACTATAGGGATAAAGCGTGGATGTACTTCGATATTTGATGCGGGAACTTCAGGACCACTTAATTATTCAGACTTCAAAGGTAAGATTTCAAAGGCCAAAACACATATCTATACTTTGCTTAATATATCAGACTGGGGACTTGATATTCTGAGTGAACTCAGTGATTTAAATAACATTAATGAGGAAAATATAATTTCGGTCGTTTCTGAAAATAGGGACAATATAGTTGGAATTAAAGTAAGAGCAAGTTCTTCGGTTGTAGGAGAGAATGGTATAACTCCTATAAAAATGGGAAAAAAGATAGCTGAGCATGCAAAATTGCCTATGGTTGTTCATATAGGAAATTTTCCTCCAAGTATTGAAGATGTATTAGACGTAGTACAGAAGAATGATGTTATAACCCATTCTTTTCATGGAAAACCAAATGGGTTGTTCCAAACGGATGGTTTTCCGAGAGAATCAACTCTTTCTGCAAGAGCCAGAGGAGTAAAGTTTGATGTAGGACACGGCAGTGAAAGTTTTAGTTTTAATGTATGTGAAAATGCCTTGAAAAATTCTTTTGAACCGGACTTTATAAGCACGGATTTATATCATAATAATATGGTTAAACCTGTTGGAAGTTTACTTGATGTAATTACAAAACTGATGAGTTTTGGGCTTAGCCTCGAGAAATGTGTTAATAAAGTTACGTATGAACCCGCAAAGCTTTTTGGGTTGAAAAACAAAGGAAGATTGAAAAGCGGTTTTGATGGAGATTTTACTATTTTTAAAGTAGAAGATTGTGATTTAGATTTGATTGATTCTTATAAACAGAAAAAAAATATAAAAAAGAGACTAGCATTAAAAGCGGTTGTGGTATCAGGAGGAAAAAATAGTGAACTACTTGAATGTGATTAAAGATGACTTGAAATTTACAGATCAGCAAATACTATCTATAAAAGATGATATGGAAATAATACAGAAAATTCTTGATAAATATGATATAGAATTTAAAAATCCGGTTAATATTGCATTTTATAATCATTTAACAAGTGCAGTAGATAGAATAAAAGAAGGAAAATTTGTGGATGAAATTGATGAGGGCACAGTGTCTGAACTTACGTCCAAGTCAATTTCCATTTCAGAAGAGATCCTTGGAGATATTTTTAAGAAATATGGTCAGGATATTAATAAGTCTGAAATATATTTGGTAGCCATCTATGTTGAAACATTTTTCAAAAGTAAATTATAAATATTTGGAGGGATAATTATGGATAAGAAGATTCTTGTGGTTATAGGGCACAGATTGGGAAAAGGACAAAATGTGGCAAAGGGAGTTGAAAAGGCAGGAGGAGAGGCAATAGTTATTGAAGGAATGGCTGCTGATATGAAGCTTGGCGATGTTATGCATGAAAAAAATGCTGATCTTGGTATAAGTTTCTGTGGATCAGGAGGTGCAGGTGCACTTATGGCTGCCAACAAATACGGTTATAAGGCTAAACATCATTTAAGATCTGTAGAAGCAGGTGTTACTGCATTAAAAGAAGGAAACAAGGTGCTTGGATTTGGATTTCTTGATGTTGAGGAATTGGGAGAAAAGCTTGTAAATGAATATAAAAAAGTAAGTAAGTAATAAATGGATGTGAATAATATGAAATACATCGATAGAGAAAATCTGATGCAGGAAGATGAAATTACAATATCGCTGGATGGCACTGGAAAAAGTAAAAATGAAGCTTTGGGAAATGTTTTTTCGAAACTTAGAAAAGATATCTATGATAAGGTAGATGGCTATATTTTATATATGGAGCCGAAGCAGGTTTTTATGGATAAATGTGATGTAAAGAAATATACTGAAAGATTTATGTTCATATTCATGCCTAGGGAAAAAGAGGAAGTTTGTTTAAAAGTTACTATTGTTGTTAAAGTAAAATATATTAAATTTTAAGGGGGAATTTGAAGTGCTTCTAATTATTATAAAATCAATTATAATTGGAGCTTTGCTTGGTTTTTCAGTTTCAGCAGGAGTGGCTAGAATGTTTCATGCACCTGAAAAACAAGGGCTTGGTGCATTTAGAACTCTTGGAGAGTTGAATGCATGTAATGGTGATCCTGTAGCACATTTTTCTTTTGGACTTGGATTTCTATTTAATTCAGCTGCGTCCGTCGTGGCTTCAGGAGCTTTGACTCAGGATGTAGTTCAGAGGGTTATTCCTAACTTTTCAGCAGGTGTGCTGCTTTTGAAAAACAAGAAGGTTGAAGATACTCTGCACAATCCAAAGAAAATGGCTGCAGTTGGTACTTTTGTTGGAATTGTAGTTGTAACATTTTTGAATACATTGTCGTCTATAGTTCCTGACAGACTCGCAAACATAGCTGCCAAGGTACTTACTCCGGCAGCAAATCTCATGATTAATCCGGTAATGCCCATAGTTTTCTGGCTTGCTGCTTTTGACGCAGGAAAGATAACCGGTATATGGGCTACTGTACTTGGAGGAGTTTCACATATGGTAACTGGAAACGCAACTCCAGGAATAGTTCTTGGAATATTGATAGGACAAAGTGTTGAAGATAATGGATATAAGAATAAAGCGTCAATAGTCCTTATTACTCTTATTGTTGTAATGTTTATAGCAATTGCGTACTTTAGAGGCTTTTTCGCAAAACTCGGATTATAATTTAAGATTGAGGTGATATAAATTATGGAAAACAAACAGGATTTGAAAATTGGCAGTAAATTTGATGAATTGATGCTCTCTGATAGAATGTTTCCGGTAATTGTGGCTATAGCCTGTGCTGCTATTTTTGCAGGAACGCATCTTTACATACATAATCACACAGGAGCATTCAATGAAATTTTTGTAGTGCAAATGCTTGATAAAGGACTTCAAGGTGGAGACTACGCAGCTGCAGCTGGATTTGCCACAGGATTTTTATTGGCAAGAATACTGGAAGGCCCACTTGTTGGAATTTTGGATATAGGTGGTTCGCTTTTAACAGGTGTTGGTATTGGAATTCCAGCAATAATGATGGCATCTGGAATAAAAGCGCCTATGGATAACTTTGGACTTGCTATTTTAACAGGAGCAATAATTGGAATATGTGTAGGACTAATTGTAATTATTGTAAGAAAAATTGCGCCTCAAGGTATAGCAGCCAGTGGAACCGGAATAATGATGGGAGCAGGTAATGCTACAGGAAGATATCTCGGACCACTTATAATACTTTCCGCAATTGATTTTAGCGTAGTTACAGGCATGGGAGCATTTATCGGCGGAGCCATATTTTACAAGTTTGACAGACCTGTGGTAGGAGGAGCCATACTTGGAGCTATGATAGCAGGAGGAATATTCTTATAGTTCGTTATGCAACGACAAGGAGGAAATTTATGAGCGTTTACGAAGAAATAGGTTTGAAGAGAGTAATAAATGCATCTGGAAGGATGACGTTTCTGGGTGTATCAACTATAAGCGACGAAACAGCAGAATTTGCAAAGCAGGGCGGACAGAATTATGTAGTAATAGATGATCTGTTTGACAGGGCAGGAGAAATAGTATCACAGTATACTGGAGCCGAAGATTCCTGCGTAACATCCTGTGCATCTGCGGCAATAGTCCTTTCCATAGCTGGAATTATAACAAAAGGAAGGATTGACCTGGTTCAGAGACTTCCTGAAAGCGACGGACTGAAAAACGAGATAATAATTCAAAAAGGACATGCAGTTGACTATGGTGCTCCAATGACAACAATGATAAGACTTGCAGGCGGTGTGCCAAAAGAAGTTGGATATTCAAATCTAGTAGAAAAAGAGCACATTGAAAATGCAATAAATGACAAGACTGCGGCACTTATGTATGTAAAATCACACCACTGCGTTCAGAAGGGAATGGTTTCCCTTGAAGACATGGTTGAAATTGCACACAGACACAACCTTCCTATACTGGTAGATGCAGCTGCGGAGGAAGACCTGAAAAAATACGTTAAAACCGGTGCTGATCTTGTAGTATACAGTGGAGCAAAAGCAATAGAGGCAATAACCTCCGGCTTTGTAACAGGGAAAAAGCAGTACATCTCCTATGCAAAGAAGCAGTACAAGGGAATAGGAAGAGCCATGAAAGTTGGAAAAGAGAGTATAATGGGGCTCTTAAAAGCACTTGAGCTGTATACGAATAAAGATGAAAAGAAACAGGTAGAGAGACAGAAGAGCATTGTAAATTATCTGAAGGATGAAATAAATAAGATAGATGGTTTGGAGTGCAAAATTATAAAAGACGAAGCAGGAAGAGAGATATACAGGGCAGAGGTAAAGGTGGACGAGGCAGCTCTCGGTATGAATGCGGAGCATGTTGCAGAAGAACTGAGCTCTGGAAACCCGATAATATACGGGAGAAACCACAAGGTTAATCTTGGATTCATGAGTTTTGACCCAAGGCCTATGCTTGAGGGAGACAAGGAAATTATAGTGAAGAGATTAAAGGAAATCATAAATAGATAAATAAGGAGAGATTACAATTATGGCAGGAAAAAAGATAAGCTTTTATAAAGACAAAGTTGCAATAAATGTTCTTGCAAAGGATGTAGAAAATGCAGCAGAAGTAGTTGATGCAGCAGATGGACACGTTGCGGTAGGAGTGCTCTCAAAACAGTTTAATTCAGTTGATGAAGGAATTTGCGAGGTAAAAAGATGGCTTGAGAAGATACCTACGGTATCAGTAGGACTTGGAGCAGGAGATCCAAGCCAGTGGGAAAAGGCGGCAAAGATAGCAGCAGCAACGGATGCGGGACATGTAAATGAAGTATTTACAGGAGCACCTGTGGCAAGAGGAATGCTTATGGCAAACAATGCAGAAAATACAATGGTAAATTCTCTTGTAAGCCCTACCGGAACTCCTGGAAAAGTCAAGATTTCAACAGGTCTTTTAAGTTCCAAGGCAGAAGATGCAGTTGTAGATGCAGACACAGCAGTATTGATGCTGAAGGATATGAAAGTAGACTCAATAAAGTTTTTCCCTATGGGAGGATTGAAGAGCATAGAAGAGCTTAAAGCACTTGCGGAGGCATGCGCAAGACATGATCTTCCTATGATAGAGCCGACAGGCGGAATAGATACGAAGAATTTCGAGGAAATATTGAAGACATGCCTAGATGCAGGAGTAAAGAAAGTTATGCTTCATGTATATACTTCGATTATAGACAAGCAAACTGGAAAAACAAGAACTGAGGATGTAAAGAAATTGTA